>NZ_JAALEB010000271.1:0-7148 GCF_014145165.1 Dietzia sp. Cai40
TCGACCTCGGCGGACAGCGACGCGGCGACCGAGCGCATCCGGGGCCCGGCGCGCCACCCGCCCTCGAGCTTCTCGGCCCACTGCTCGGCCTGCATCTCGGCGAGCACGGCGTGCAGGGTCGAGCGACTGGCCCCGGTGGCCCGGGCGATCTCGGCGAGGGGCAACGGCGGGCCCTCGATCGACAGCGCCTCGATCACGGAGAGCACACGGTGGGTGGGTTCGTGTCGCATATCCGACAGCTTATGTCGACATGCGGACGATCTGCCCGGGATTGCCGTCTCCGAGATGTAAATCGGGCCGCTCGGGGAGCACGATGGTCTCCGAGCCGGACCGCAGACAGACCTGTCTGCGGTCTGCTGTCCGGTCACGCCGGACGAGCCCACGACATTGGAGGTCGCATGACAGCGAGGACGGCGGTGACGCTCTCGCACCTCGACGCACTCGAGGCCGAGTCCGTCCACATCTTCCGCGAGGTAGCCGCGCAGTTCGAACGCCCGGGGATGCTGTTCTCCGGCGGCAAGGACTCCGTGGTGATGTTCCACCTGGCGCGCAAGGCGTTCTGGCCCGCGCCCATGCCGTTCCCGCTCATGCACGTCGACACCGGTCACAACTTCGACGAGGTCATCGAGTACCGGGACCGGGTGGTCGAGGAGACCGGGGTCCAGCTGCTCGTGTCGTACGTCCAGGACGACATCGACGCCGGCCGCGTGGTCGAGGAGACGGGCGTCGGCACCAGCCGTAACCGACTCCAGACCGCCGCCCTGCTGCGCGGCATCCAGGAGAACCGCTTCGACGCCGTGTTCGGCGGCGCCCGCCGCGACGAGGAGAAGGCCCGCGCCAAGGAGCGCGTCTTCTCCTTCCGTGACGCGTTCGGCGCCTGGGACCCGCGCGCACAGCGCCCCGAGCTGTGGAAGCTGTACAACGGCAACCACCGCAAGGGCGAGCACATCCGGGTGTTCCCGCTGTCCAACTGGACCGAGCTGGACATCTGGCAGTACATCGAGCGGGAGGACATCGACCTGCCGCCGATCTACTACGCGCACCAGCGCGAGGTGATCGAGCGCGACGGGATGCTCCTGGCCAAGACGCGGTTCCTCGAGACCCTCCCGGGCGAGGAGGCGCGCACCGAGCTCGTCCGTTTCCGCACCGTCGGCGACGCCACCTGCACCGGGTGTGTGGAGTCCGACGCCGCCGACAACGCCGCCGTCGTGGCCGAGGTCGCGGGGACCCGCGTCACCGAGCGCGGCGCCACCCGTGCCGACGACCGGATCTCCGAGGCCGGCATGGAAGACCGCAAGAAGGAAGGCTACTTCTGATGAGCTCCGCCACCACGGCATCGTCCGCGACCAGCGGGCCGACGCTCGCCACCGCCTCGACTCTCACCCCGGAGCAGTTGAGCACCATGTCCGAGCACGCCCAGCTGCTGCGCATCGCCACCGCGGGGTCGGTCGACGACGGCAAGTCGACCCTCATCGGGCGTCTGCTCTACGACTCCAAGGGGATATTCGAGGACCAGCTCGCCTCGATCGAGGCCACCTCGGCCAAGCGCGGTGACGAGTACACCGACCTCGCGCTGCTCACCGACGGGCTGCGCTCCGAGCGCGAGCAGGGCATCACGATCGACGTGGCCTACCGCTACTTCTCGAGCCCGCGCCGCAAGTTCATCATCGCCGACACCCCGGGCCACGTGCAGTACACGCGCAACATGGTCACGGGCGCCTCGACGGCCGACGTGGCGATCATCCTGGTCGACGCCCGCAAGGGGGTGCTGGAGCAGACGCGCCGGCACGCGTTCCTCTCCGCGCTGCTGGGCATCCCGCGCCTGGTCGTGGCCGTCAACAAGATGGACCTGGTCGACTACGACGAGGCCACCTACGAGGCCATCCGCTCCGAGTTCACCGACTTCGCCGCCAAGCTCGAGGTCCACGACGTGACGTTCGTGCCGCTGTCCGCGCTCAAGGGCGACAACGTGGTCGACCGCACCGATTCGATGCCCTGGTACACGGGGCCGGCCCTGCTCGACCATCTCGAGAACGTGCACATCGCCTCGGACCGCAACCTGACCGACGTCCGGTTCCCGGTGCAGTACGTGATCCGCCCCCAGCGCGCCGACGGCCTGGACCACCGGTCCTTCGCCGGCACGGTCGCCGGGGGCATCATGAAGGTCGACGACGAGGTGGTGGTCATGCCGTCCGGTCGGCAGTCCACCATCAAGGCCATCTGGGGCCCGGGCGGCGCGGAACTGGACGAGGCGGCGGCACCGGCCGCGGTGACCATCGCACTCAACGACGAGATCGACATCGTCCGCGGTGAGATGATCGCCCGACCCGGCAACCGCCCGCACCAGGGCACGGAGCTGGAGGCCATGGTCTGCTGGTTCGCCGACGACTCCACGCTCACGCCCAACAAGCGGTACGTCGTCAAGCACACCACCCGCGACACCAAGGCGATCGTCACGGGCCTGGAGTACCGGCTCGACATCAACACCCTGCACCGCGACCCCGACTCCACCGAGCTGGGGCTCAACGAGATCGGCCGCATCGGCCTGCGCACGCAGACCCCGCTGATGTACGACCCGTACCGCCGTAACCGCGACACCGGCGCGTTCATCCTCGTGGACGAGCTCACCGGCAACACCGTGGGCGCGGGCATGATCATCGGCCCCGCCACCACCGGTTCCAACGTGGTGTGGCACGCCGGCGCCGTCCAGCGCGGAGACCGCGGGCAGGGTCGCACGCTGTGGCTCACGGGCCTGTCGGGCTCGGGCAAGTCCACGGTCGCCTCCGAGGTGGAGCGGCTGCTCATCGAGTCCGGGCACCCCGCCTACATCCTCGACGGCGACAATCTGCGGCACGGCCTCAACGCCGACCTCGGGTTCTCGGCCTCCGACCGGGCGGAGAACATCCGCCGCACCGCGGAGGTGGCGGCGCTGTTCGCCGACGCCGGCGTCGTCGTCATCTGTTCCCTCATCTCCCCGATGCGCGCCGACCGCGACAAGGCACGCAGCGTCCACGCCGCGGCCGACCTGCCCTTCACCGAGGTGTTCGTGGACACCCCGTTGGCCGAGTGCGAAGCACGTGACCCCAAGGGGCTCTACGCCAAGGCGCGGGCGGGAGAGATCCCCGAGTTCACCGGCGTGTCCGCGCCATACGAGCCGCCGCTGACCCCCGACCTGCACATCCGGCCGGAGGACGGCACCGCGGAAGAGGTGGCTCAGCGGATCGTCAGCTCGATCCTCGGGGTCTGACCCGGTGCCGGAGGCGCTCTGGACCTACGACTCGCTGGGTCTGCTGGTCGTCAGCGCGGTGATCGGCGTGGTCATAGGTCTGACGGGGATGGGCGGCGGGGCGTTGATGACGCCCGCGCTCATCCTCGTGGGGATCCCGCCCACCGCCGCCGTGGCCAACGATCTGGTGGTCAACGCGGTGAACAAGGTCATCGGGGCCGGCGTGCACTGGAAGCACGGCAAACCCAACCTGAAGATCGCGTTCTGGCTGATCCTGGGTTCGGTCCCGACGGCGTATCTGGGGGCCTGGCTGGTGCACGCGGTGGGAGCCGACGACGTCCAGGGGCTGCTGAAGAAGGCCATCGGCGGCACGCTCATCGTGGCGTCCTCCGCCTATTTCCTGCGCGCCTTCTTCGAGATGGCCGGCAAGATCCGTACGGGCAGCGACCCCAACCCGCCCGTCAAGCCGCTGATCACCCTGCTGGTCGGAGTCATCGGCGGGCTGATGGTGGGCATCACCTCGGTGGGTTCCGGCACGGTCATCATGATGTGCATCATGCTGCTGTACCCGACCCTGGCCGCGCTGCGGCTGGTGGGCACCGACCTCGTGCAGGCGGTCCCGCTGGTGATCGCGGCGGCGATCGGCCACGTGATGGTGACCGGCGTCGACTGGAACCTTCTGGTGCCCCTGCTGATCGGCGGGGCGATCGGGACGTACGTCGGGTCGAAGTTCGCCGGACGGGTGCCGCAGGGACTGATCCGGCGGGGCATCACCATCGTGTTGGCGGTCACCGCCTCGGCGATGCTCGGGGCCTCGCCTGCACTGATCGGCGCCATCGCGCTGGTGCTGGTGACGGTCGGGCCGCTGGTGTGGCGGGCGCTGGTGCGCAGGTATTCGGTGCACCTCGACGAGCCGCCCGCGCGCTCCCGGGCCCGCGTCTGACGACGCGCTCGCGGGCCCGCGTCTGACGGGTTCCCGGCCCACGCCGGTCAGGGTGCCGTGCCGGTCAGGGTGCCGTGCCGGGCGTCGCCGCTCAGGTGGTCGTGACGAGCACCGGATCGGGGGTCCGCTCACGGCGGACGGCGCGGACGGCGTGGGCCAGCAGCACGATCCACGCCAGGAACAGTGTCCCGAGCACTGGGGCGATCACCAGTGCGCCGGCGCCGGTGGAATTCAGCAGGGTGAACGTGTTGGTGATGATGATGAGCCCGCCGGCGGCAGTGCCCAGGACCCGCGGCGACAGGTGGCGCACCATCCAGGCGGCGAACGGCGCGGCGATCACGCCGCCGACCAGCAGCGCGGCCGCGAACGCCCAGTTGATGCCGGCGGCGCCGAGGCCGAAGAGGAAGCCGATCGAGGCGCTCACCGCCACCACGAACTCCGAGGCGCTGATGGAGCCGACGACCTTCCGGGGCTCGACCCGACCCGACGAGAGCAGGGTGGTCGTTCCCACCGGGCCCCATCCGCCGCCACCGAACGCGTCGAGGGTTCCGCCGGCGAAGCCGAGTGGGACGAGGAAGCGCGCCGAGATCTGGCCGGAGAACTGGGGCCGCCTGCCGCCGAGTCGCAGGAAGCGATAGAGGACGTAGAAGCCGAGCACGAGCAGGAGCGAGGCGACGATGGGCTTGGCCGCCGCGCTGGACAGCCGGGTCAGCGCGGTCGCGCCGATGAAGGCACCCACCGCACCCGGTCCGGCGAGGATCGCGACGATGCGCCAGTCCACGTTCCCGAACTTGTGGTGGGAGATCCCCGAGGCGAGCGTGGTGCCGATCTGGGCGAAGTGCACGGCGGCGGACGCGGCGGCGGGGGCGATGCCGGCTGCCACGAGGATGGTCGTCGAGGTGACGCCGTATCCCATGCCGAGCGAGCCGTCGACCAGCTGAGCCAGGAGTCCGGCGAAGCCGAGGACGATCAGGGTGGGCACGGGGGGATCCTCCGACGTCGGTCGATGACACTGTCACTCCCGGTGGCCGCCTGTCGGGCGGAGGGAGAGACCCTCCGGCCATTAAGGCATTAAACCGAGCTGTTCAGTAGACATTAACATCTGACCGCGGTGGGAGCCACCGGTGAATCAGCGGATCCGGGCCCCGTCCGTCAGCGGGGCTCCCAGGCGTCGTCGTCGAGGGTGAGCGCGTGGACGTCGGGGGGCAGCCGGCCCTCGGCCAGATCCGAGAGCGACACCGCGTCCATGACCCGCCGCAGGGAGGCCCTCGAGGCGATCCACACGTGCTGGAGGACAGCGGCGCGCTCGTTGTAGTCGACCGCCTCGGGGCGTACGTCGTAGACGCTGACGAGGGGGCCGTCGACCGCGCGCAGGACGTCCGCGACGGTGACCGCCCCCGCGTCCTGGGCGAGCGTCCAGCCGCCGGTCTTGCCCCGCCTACTGGCCACGATGCCGGCCCGCCGCAGGTCCGACAGGATGGACTGGAGGAACCCGTGCGGGATGTCCTGCAGCCGCCCCAGTTCCTCGGCGCTGATCGGGTTCTCGCGGGGACCGTCGCCACCGTGATCCCGCTGCGCGTTCGCGAGTTCGACGAGCGCCCGCAGCGCGTAGTCCGATTTCGCGGTGACCCTCATGGGGACAGTCTCCCAGAGCGCCTCGCGCGCCGGGCGGGGGAGTGGCGAGGGGCGCCGGGCGGGCCCCCTATCCCCGCGCGGGCACGGGGTCGTGGGCCACGGCGGGCCCGGCCGGGGGATCGCGGGTCTCGTCGTCGTCACGGAGCGCCTTCTCCGCACGCACGGCCCAGGCGACGAGGGCGATCCACACGGCGACCAGGGTCAGCAGGAGCGGGGTGGTGGTGGAGGACGGGACCTCGGCCCACACCAGAAGGGTGCGCGAGTTGGTCACCACGATCAGGCCTCCGGCCGCGGTGCCGAGCACGCGCGCGGGCAGGTGCTTGACGAGCCAGGCCGCCAGTGGTGCCACGATCACGCCGCCGACCAGCAGTGCCGCGGCGTAGCCCCAGTCGATGCCGGCCGCGCCCAGGCCGATGAGGAAGCCGAGGGAGCCACCCACGGCCACCACGAACTCGGAGGTGTCGATGGAGCCGACCACCTTGCGCGGCTCGACCCGGCCCGAGGACAGCAGCGAGGTGGTGCCGACCGGGCCCCACCCGCCGCCGCCGAGCGAGTCGAGGGTGCCGCCCACCAGTCCGAGGGGGACCAGGAACCCTGTCCGCACGCGGCCCTTGAACTCCGGACGACGCCCACCCAGTGCGAGGAAGCGGTACAGCACGTACAGGCCCAGCGTCAGGAGGATCGCCCCGACCACCGGCTTGGCCACGTCCGCCGGGAGGTTGGTGAGGATGGTGGCGCCGGCGAACGCCCCGATGGCGCCGGGGACCGCGAGGATGCGCACGATGCGCCAGTCCACGTTGCCCAGCTTGTGGTGGGAGATACCTGAGGCCAGGGTGGTGCCGATCTCCGCGAAGTGCACGGACGCCGAGGCCGCGGCGGGCGCGATCCCGGCCGCGACCAGCAGCGTCGTGGACGTCACGCCGTAGGCCATCCCCAGGGAGCCGTCGATGAGCTGGGCGATGGCGCCGACGACGCCCAGGACGATCAGTGTCTTCACGAGTGCTCCGATTATCTTGTGTGTGGATTAAGTAGACCAACACAGTAGACATTAAAGGCGCGCCAAGTCCAGACCGATCTGTCTACGTGGTGCCGAGGTGATGAAGATGTCGTGTCAAGATGAGAATTTTGTGACACAATTGCGGAATTCGCACCGGCTCCGGGCCGGTGCTCTGCGCTGGGGGGCGGGATGGACGGGGTCGGCGAACGGTCGTGTTATGTCCAGGAGGCCGCCGACGGCGCGACCTGGGGGTGTCAGCGATGCGGGGCCACCAGCGGGGTGCTGCCCTCGCGAGGGGCGGCACGGGTCGCGGCCGACGCGCACCGCTGCCCGGATGAGCCGGCCCG
>NZ_JAALEB010000272.1:0-3138 GCF_014145165.1 Dietzia sp. Cai40
CGACGGTTCCGCGGACGCCGCGACGCCCACCGGGCAGACGGGGACGAGCCCCACCCCGCAGGACGCGGGGACCCCGGAGCCGGGCCCCTCCGACCTCTCCGGGCCGACGCTCCCCCGCGACACCAGGGAGTAGAGGGTCGCGCGCGGCGGGGGCGGCGCACTATTGTCGTCAGGTCACCGTCTCGGGCCTGTTCGACGGTCGCATCCCGTTCCGCTCGACCTAGGAGCCCCGTGTCCGACCGCCGCTCGTCCGCCGTCCCCCGTTCTCTCTCGCCCCGCCGGTCCGCCCCGGGGCTCTCCCGTCTGCTCACCCCGACACTGGCGCCCGTCCTGGCCCTCGGGCTGATCGGCAGCATCGCGATGCCGGTCTCCGCACAGTCGCTCCCGGGCTCGTCGGGCTCGTCTGGCTCGTCGGGCAATATCGGTTCGATCAATGAGCTCGGGGGCAGCGTCGACCCGTCCAGCGCCGGCGCCGGCTCGGCGACCATCGGCTCGACAGGGTCCACCGGGACGCAGTCGTTGGCGGGCCTGGGGACGCTCCCGCCACTCGGCACCGGTTCACAGAACACACTGGCCACCCCGCCCATCGGGATGGAGGCGGAGCCGGTCACCGTCTCCGAGGTCCGCCACAAGGAGATCGGCGACCCACGCGTGGCCGGCGGCGACACCCGCTTCGAGCGGTGGTGGATCGCGTCCGAGTCCATGAACCGGGTGCTGCCGGTGGAGATCTGGCGGCCCGCGTCCGACGCCCCGGCCCCGATGCTCTACCTCCTCGACGGCGTCGACTCGCCGTCGCCCAGCGGGTGGCTCCTGCCGGGGGGCGTCCAGGACGCCTTCGCCGGCGAGCACGTCACCCTGGTCATGCCGGCGCGCGCCGACGGCTCCCTGCACGCGGACTGGCAGAACGACGACCCGGTCCTGAGCCGCAATGCCTGGCAGACCTTCCTCACCGAGGAGCTGCCCCCGCTGCTCGAGTCGGGCGAACTGCCCTTCACCGGCAAGCGGGGTGTCGCCGGGTTGTCGATGGGGGCCGCCAGCGCGGTCACCCTGGCCGAGCGGCGCCCCGACCTGTTCTCCGCCGTCGGCGCGATCGCCGGCTGCTACACCGCGCGCGACGATCTCGGATTCGTCCTGGCCAAGATCGTCACCGAGACCCGCGGCGGGAACATCGCGAACCTGTGGGGTCCGCGGACCGACCCGGCCTACGCGGAGAACGACGGGCTGCTCCACGCCGAGAAGCTCCGCGGCAAGACCCTGTACCTCGCCACCGCGACCGGTATGCCCGACGCCACCGAATGGGACCGCAACGGCCGTGACCTGCTCCGGTTCTCCCAGGGCACCGGTCTGGAGATCGCCACCCACGCGTGCACCGTCGCCATGGACCGACGCCTCGACGAATTGGGCATCCCCGCCCGGGTCGACTACCTGCCCACAGGCCTGCACAACTGGGACAACTTCGGCCGTTTCATCGCGCCGATGCGCGATACGCTGATGCCGGCGCTGCGCTGACACCACTCCCGGCGCCCCTCTGATCGCGAGGAGACGCCATGTCCGCCACGCCCACGGCCTCCGGATACCTCGACGACTCGGGGGCCGTCGTGTTCCCCCGCCGCCTGCCCATGTCCCGCGAGCAGGCGTGGGCAGCCGTCACCGATCCGGCCCGCACCGCCCGGTGGATCGGCCCGTGGTCGGGCGACCCGGCGTCCGGCACCGTCCAACTGACCATGACCGCCGAGGACGGCGATCCCGTCGACGGTGTCGAGGTGGTGACCTGCGAGGCGCCGGGCCTCCTGGTGGTGCGGACCGGTCCGGGCGGGTGGTTGCTCACCGTGAGGATCGAGGGCGACGACGACGAGGCCGTCATCTCCTTGGAACAGGACATCGCCGATGCCGAGTCCGCCTCCTCGATCGGTCCCGGATGGGAGTACTACCTGGACCGGTTGGTCGAGGCCGAGGCGGGGCGGGATCCGGAGGCGCTGAGCTTCGAACCCGACTACTACCCCGGCCTCGCCGAGCACTACCGGGCCCTGCTGGGCGGCTGAGCGGTCCGGAGCGGCCCGCTCCGCTCCCTCCACGTCATCCCCATCCCCATCCCAGACCCCTTCGATGACACCGCACGTCCCGCCGCGCCGCCGCCCCGGCGCCCGGCGCCCGGCGCCCCGGCGCGTCATTCGCATCGGTCGTGGTCGAACCACCATGTCGTACCCCGTTGCTAGTGTTTCCCTATCGAACACACGAGCGATCGCCTCGCTATCGCAGAAGGGGGAGCCGGATGTCGGCAGAACACGGTTCGGGGATCGCGGCGGCCGGCCTGGCCGCCCTCGACGCCCTCCGCACGGAGAACCGCGCCGCTGCCGCCCGTCTGCAGGCCTGCCACGATCTCCTGGCACTGTGCGAGGAGCAGCAGTTCGCCCGAGACGTCGAGGCCGGGTACTACGACCCCGACGGGCCAGAGCGCCCGCGCGACCACGCGGTGCTCGACCCGTTCGACGTCGCCTGTGCGGAACTGGTCGCCACCTACGGTGTTCATCACCACCGCGCGTCAGCGATGCTCACGCTGGCCCGGGATCTCGCCATCAGCTTCCCGGGGATCGTCGAGGCGATGGGGTCCGGCCTGCTGGACGAGCGCACGGCGGGGATGCTCGTCCGGCAGATGCGGACAGTCGATCCCTCCGTCCTGGACGCTGTGCACCGACTGGTCGTGGACTGGCTGCTGGACTCCGTCGACGCCGGCGAGCGACCCGGCCGCAACGCGATCCTGGCCAAGACCGACAGCATCATCGCGGACTTCGACCCGGAAGGGGTGCTGGCCCGGTGTGCTGCCGCGGCGCGTGAGCGTCGGGTCAGCGTCCGGCGCGGGGTGGACGGCATGGCCGAGCTCCGTGCGCACCTCACTTCGACCGAGGCGTCCGCGATCCACGAGGCGCTCGGGCACACCGCCGGGGAGCGGTTCGATCGCGAGAAGCGGGCCCGGATCGAGGCCGTCCGCGCCGGCACTGGGACGGCGCATGACCCGCATCCCCGTACCCGCCAGCACCACCGAGCGGATGCCCTCGTCGATGCGATCCTCGGTACCGGCGATCACGGCGACGGCGACGGCGACGGAGCCGGTGGCCGGCACGCGGGCAGCGGTCCGGC
>NZ_JAALEB010000273.1:0-3937 GCF_014145165.1 Dietzia sp. Cai40
GGCGAGGCCGAGACCGTGATGAAGCACCTGCGCCCCCTGCTGCGCTCCGGACGCGGCGTCCCGGCCCGGCGGGCCTCGATCTCGGGATACTGGCGCCGGGGCCGCACTGAGGAGGGTTTCCGCACCTGGAAACGCGAGTTGGCGGAATCGGAGCCGGATCAGCAACCCGTGAGGTGAGTCCCGGGTTACGCGGTCGGTGTGACCCGGTACCCTCATGTGCCAGCACTGTTAACGCATCCGGCCCCTCACGCTCACCCGTGACCGTAGACAAGGCATGGCACATGGCATTCTCACGCGCGACGCTCTTCACCGGACTGGTGGCCACCTCGGCACTCGTCCTCGCAGGCTGCACCGGCGGCTCCGACGATGACGCCGCCGGTGGCGGCGGCGAGTCCTACACGATCGGCATCAACCAGCTCGTCCAGCACCCCGCTCTCGACGCGGCCACCGCGGGCTTCAAGGAGGCCTTCGCCGACGCCGGTGTCGAGGTGGAGTTCAACGAGCAGAACGCCAACGGTGAGCAGGCCACCGCGCTGACCATCGCGCAGCAGTTCGCCGCCGACGACCTGGACCTCGCGCTGGCGGTGGCGACCCCGGCCGCCCAGGCGATGGCCCAGAACATCATCAACATCCCACTGCTGTTCACCGCGGTCACCGACCCTGTCTCGGCCGAGCTCGTCGACTCGATGGAGGAGCCGGGCGCCAACGTCACCGGCACCTCGGACGCCGCGCCGATCGACGAGCAGCTCGAGCTGCTCAAGGAGATCGTCCCCGACGCCGAGCGCGTCGGCATCGTCTACGCCTCGGGCGAGGTCAACTCGCAGGTCCAGGTGGACCAGGCCGAGGAGGCCGCCGGCCCGCTCGACCTGGAGATCGTCACCCAGACCGTCACCTCGGTCAACGAGATCCAGCAGGCCGTCGAGGCGCTCGGCGACGTCGACGCGATCTACGTACCGACCGACAACATGGTCGTCTCCGGTATCGCGGCTCTCGTCCAGGTGGCCGAGAGCAAGCAGATCCCCGTGATCGCCGCGGAGGAGGGCACCGTCGAGGGCGGCGCCGTCGCCACGCTGGGAATCGATTACACCGAGTTGGGCCGCCAGACGGGCGAGATGGCGCTGCGCATCCTGCGCGACGGCGAGGACCCGGCCACGATGCCCGTGGAGACCGCCGCCGAGTTCACCTACGTGGTCAACGAGGACGCCGCGGAGCGCCAGGGCGTCACCATCCCGGAGGACATCCTCGCCGAGGCTGAGAAGAAGTGATCGGCGCCGTCGAGGTAGGCCTCATCTACGGGGTCATGGCGCTGGGGGTCTTCCTGACCTTCCGCGTGCTCAACTTCCCCGACCTCACCGTCGACGGCAGCTTCACCACCGGTGCCGCCACCGCGGCGACGGGAATTCTCGCAGGCTGGAACCCGGTGCTCGCGACCCTCGCGGGTTTCGTCACCGGGTTCCTGGCCGGGATCATCACCGGCCTGCTGCACACCAAGGGCAAGATCGACGGCCTCCTGGCCGGGATCCTCACCATGATCGGGCTGTGGTCGGTCAACCTGCGGATCATGGGAAGCGCGAACGCGCCGCTGCTGCGACAGGACCACGCGTTCACCCCGCTTCGCGAAGCCGGCATCCTCGGCACCTGGGGCGGCGTCGCCATCCTCGCGGTGGCCGTGGGACTGCTCGGCCTCGTCGTCGTCTGGTTCCTCACCACGAACCTGGGACTATCGATCCGCGCCACGGGCGACAACGGCCCGATGATCTCCTCGTTCGGTGTCTCCACCGACTTCACCAAGACCCTCACCCTCGCCCTGTCCAACGGCCTCGTGGGCATGTGCGGCGCGCTGTTGGCGCAGTATCGGGGCTTCGCCGACATCTCGATGGGCATCGGCCTGATCCTCGTGGGCCTGGCCTCGGTCATCCTCGGCCAGGCGATCCTCGGCCAGCGCAGGCTGTGGCTCGCGGTGTACGCCGTGATCGTGGGCGCGGTCCTGTACCAGCTCATCATCGCCATCGCGCTCGAGGTGGGGCTCAACCCGAACGACATGAGGGCGGTCACGGCCGTGCTCGTGGTGATAGCGCTTCTCGCGCCCAAGTGGAAGGCCGTGGGCGGACGATTCGGGCGCAAGCCCACGACCGCGGTCGCCGCGAACGAGCGCGCGGTGGCGGGCACCGGGACCGCCGTCGACGCCGGGCCCGAGTCCGCCGACACCGCCGCGACCGGCGCCAAGGAGACCTGACGATGCTGACAGTCACCGATGTGTCCAAGACCTTCTTCCCGGGCACCGTCAACGAGCGCCGCGCACTCCACGGTCTCAGCCTCACGATGGCCGAGGGCGACTTCGTCACCGTGATCGGCTCCAACGGCGCCGGCAAGTCGACCCTGCTCAACGCCGTGTCCGGCCGGTTGATCGCCGACGGCGGCAGCATTCAGATCGACGGCAAGGACGTCACCCGGTTGCCCGACCACAAGCGCGCGAAGTACGTGGGCCGCGTCTTCCAGGACCCACTGGCCGGGACCGCGCCCACCCTCACCATCGAGGAGAACCTGTCGCTCGCGGTCCTGCGGGGCAGGCGACGGGGACTCGGCCCCAGCCTGAACAAGAAGCGCCGCGCGCAGTTCGCCGACCAGCTCGCCATGCTCGAGCTGGGTCTCGAGGACCGGCTCACCGCCAAGGTCGGGTTGCTCTCGGGAGGCCAGCGACAGGCGCTCTCGCTCCTCATGGCCGGGTTCACCCAACCGCGGATCATGCTGCTCGACGAACACACCGCGGCCCTGGACCCGCAGCGGGCCGAGCTGGTCACCACGATCACCGAACGGATCGTCCGCGAGGGCGGGCTCACCACGCTCATGGTCACGCACAACATGGAGCAGGCCATCCGGCTGGGCAACCGGCTGATCATGATGCACGAGGGCCGGATCGTCTACGAGGCCGACGACCAGAAGAAGGCGTCGCTCACCGTGCAGGACCTGCTCAAGGAGTTCGCCAACATCAAGGGCGCGACGCTGTCCGACAAGGCGTTCCTGGGCTGAGGCCCCGCCCGGCCCCGCCGCCTCGGCCGGCCCGCCGCCCGCCCGGCCCCCATCGAAAAGGGCGTTCCGCACACCCCCCTCTCGGGCGATGCGGTCCGAACGCTCTTCCCGTCGGGGTCAGCCCTCGATTCCGGGGCGGTGGTCCTCAGCGTGCCGATCTGCGGGCACCGCCTCCCAGCCGTCGCCGCGACGGCGGACCAGGCCCATCCGCTCGAACTCCTCGAACCACCCCGGGGCCGGCCACTCACCCCACCGCTCGGCGTAGTGGGCACCGTTGCGCAGCAGGTCCGCCAGGTGCTCCACCGGCGGAGACGACACGGGATGCCACCGGTGGTAGGCGTGGGCGCCTGCCACCAGCACCACCGGGACCCGCCGGTACAACAGCCGGCGCCCGAAGTCGGTGTCCTCCGCGCCGTAGCCCGTGTACTGCTCGTCGAACCCGCCGAAGTCCGTGCGGAGCCGTGTCCAGAGGTCGGCGTGCAGGGCGAAGGACAGCGACCAGAACATCCCGAACTCGTCCGCCTCGAGCCGCCGGACGCCGTGCTCCGGGAACGGCCGCGCGGCGTGCGGGTCGGTGAGGCCCGCCAGATCTGCGGGGTCCGGTGCCCCCGCGGATTCGGACAGGTAGGTGACCGGGCCCACCCCCACCGCATCAGACGGGAGCTCGGCGTACCGGGACCCCAGGTCCGGGCCCGGCATGCAGTCGACGTCCAGGAAGACGACCAGGTCGGCGCCGGCCTCCACCGCCCGGTCCCCGCCCGTGTTCCGGCAGCGGGCCACCGGCAGGTCCTCCCCCGCCGGGACCTCGAGTGGATCCGCGCCGTCCGCGACGAGTTCGGTCGCCAGACCCGCGCTCCCGGGCCGTTCGGGCAACACCACCACGTGGCGGGCGTCGGGTAGGTGCGCG
>NZ_JAALEB010000274.1:0-9293 GCF_014145165.1 Dietzia sp. Cai40
TAGACTGGAGCCATACCGAGAGGGCAGGAAGCCCCCGGGAACCCAAGGAGGAACACCATGAGTGACTCTTACAAGAGCCTCGCCGCACTAGGTGTGGCACTGTCCGATGTTGCGGCGCTGCTCGCCGACTCCGAAGTTCTGCACGCTCTGACGTCGCACCTGACGGCCCGCGAGGTCATGATCATTGCCCGCCTGTTCCAGGCCGCCGGAAACGACAACGCCTACCGCTGGGTCATGGAGGGCATCATCCACGGCGACGAAGAGGTTCGCGCAGTGGCGACCCCAGTGGCCATCGGTCCGGGCTCGGTGAAGGTCGAGTACTTCAACCAGTTCGCCGATGCGGGCTACGAGGATAGCCCCATCTACGTCCGCGAGTTCGAGACCGGAGGCCTGCGGAACGCCATGCAGGAACTCAGCCTCGAGGTCGACCTCGAGTTTGTTGAGTGGGCGGCGGTGGTGATCCCCGGCAAGGTCGTCCTCGACAGCGCTCGCCGGACCTGAAGGTTCGACACGCTTACGTAACTAGTGGCGCTTGCCTCGCAAGCGCCACTAGTTGCACTAGAGTCACTAGCGGGAGGAAGCAATGAGAATCGTCGCAGTAGCGAACCTTAAAGGCGGAGTGGGCAAGACCTCCGTAGCGCAGTCCCTGCTCCACGCCGCAGCGGCCCGCGGTCAGAAGGCGCTGGGCATTGACCTGGACTCGCAGGGCAATCTCACCCAGCAGCTCACTGCCCGAAACGCCGACGAATGGTTCGAGCTCACAATCGCCGACGTCATGGATCCGTCCATGAATACCGCAGTCGCTGACGCGATCGTGCCTACCAGGCGGGCAGGTATCGACCTCGTGCCCTCGGGATTGGACGACTACGTCGCCGTCGAAATGTCACTCACTGGAGCGATGATGCGAGAGCTGACCCTGCGCAAAGCTCTAGGTCGGCTCCCGGACGAAGCGTACGACCTTGTAGTGATCGATTGTCCCGCTGCGCTCGGGCTGACGCTGACCAACGCGTTCGCCGCCGTGCACTCGGTCATCATCGTCACCGATCCATCGTCGGCAGGGTTCGTCGGAGTGGGTCGCATCGTCAACACCATCGACACCGCCAATGAGCAGCTGGGTCAAGTCCTAGGCCGAGAGATAGAGATCGGCGGAATCGTGATCAACGGTCATCGGACGGGCATCAAGACCGAGGAGGCATTTGTTGCCGAGATCGAGAACTATGCCCGCGACGCGGAGATCCCCGTCCTGGGGCGCCCCTTGCCCCGGCTGACCTTCATCCAGCGAGCAAACGCCGCAGGCTACGGGTTCGACGAGTTGACCGAGATCCGAGCCGTTGAAGTCGCGCGATTCTTCGACAACATGCTCACCACCATCACAGGGAGGGACTGACGATGGCTGACAAATTGCCGCAAGGGCCAACCGCACCTGCCCGACGCAAGAACCGTGGGATCTGGAGCGATCTGGGCGCGTCAGTCCAGCAGTCCGCGGAACAGGGGCCCTCGACCTCGGTGGAGCCGGCCGTGCACGAGCCCGAGGCTCCCAGTCCGCCCGCCGCCCAGGTGGACGAGCGGCCGGTCAAGAAGTCGACCAAGAAGCCGACCAAGAAAAGTGCAGGCGGCAGAGCTAGGGGGTGGGACCGGTCCGGCCAGGTCTCTGTCGTCCTCGGCAGCGAGCGTCACGCTCGGCTCAAGAATGTGTGGAAGAGCAACGCCACCACCTACGACGCTATCGCCGACCTCATCCGCGAAGCGATTGACGAGAAGCTGGACCAGCTCGAACGCTAGCTCCCACTATCGACACTAGCGCCCCTTGTGCCACAAGGGGCGCTAGTGCTTTGGCCGATCCGGGAAAGGTAGGCCTAGTATCAGGCCTACCGGGCGGGTATAACTCAAAGCATGACTACTCACGTCCTGGCGACCAACGAAATGAAGTCGAATCTCGCGGCACATATCCGAGCCGTCGCGGCCGACCCTCGTCGTCGCGTTGCGGTGGGGGCGCATCGGCGAGCGGAGGCAGTGCTGGTGTCGGTGAAGTCCGCGTTGCCCGAACAGCAGCTGCACGCGATGTCGTCCCTGGCGGGCAGGGCGCTCGGTTACGAGATCGTCCACGCAGTGAGTGCAGGGAGCGGTCCACCCGCAGTGGGGGATTACCGCGGCATCCTCTCTGCACTGGCTGAACGTCATCGCCGCGAGGACTGCCTGCGGTTCATTCGCGAGGCCGCCACCGGGGTCATGGCTGGCACGGGACAGCCTCAGACCGAGGCAGTGCGCCAGGTCGGATGTCTCGTCGGCTCCGCAGTGGAGCCTGACCTCGAATGGGCCGATTTGGCGGTCGACGTGGAAAACGCGATTGCGCAACAGTGCCAGGATTGGCAGGAGGACGAGTCACATGACTGAGGGCAAGTCATCACGCTGCGCATCCCACATGGGGCATTTCCAGGATCGTATGGTGAAGCCAAACCACCGCCGATCGTGGAGGCACCGTTGTCAGAACAGCCCGACCTATTCAGCTTTGACGACGATGCCACCCAGGGAGAGAGTTATGTCGGAGACGACACGCAGGGCCGTTCAGGCGGCGTGGGAGCAGATCGGCAAGGGCCAGCAGTATCAGACTCCGCACGCGCTGACGGAAGCGATCGAGGCCGAGGCGGAACGCCTGGACGAGCTGATCGGGGACGAGACCCAGAGGCTCAGAGACCAGGGGATCGCACAGTACCGAGCGGACAACCAGGGGCATCACCCGCCGTTTCTGGAGTCGGTGCAGATCGGCAACAGGGCGCGGTTCCAGGCGGAGGAGTTAATCCTGCACCAGGAGCTGGGGGAGCAGGTGGAAACCGCGGTGATGGAAGAGGACGAGGAGGAGACCTTCGCGGACCAGAGCTGGCGGGACAGCCCGGACCGCTGGAGGCACTCTCTTCACCTGATGGACGACCCGACGCCAGAGATCGACGCCCTGACGGAGGAAGTCTGGCCGGAGCAAACGATCCGATTCCGGGTGACGGCGGCCTATTTGATGCAGGCACGCTACGAGGACTCTCAACCGATTCCCGAGACTCCAGACGACCCGCTGAAAGCCGAGTTTACGGCCCTCGTCGCCGAGGCGATCGCCGAACGCGAGCGCGACCTGTACGGGACGAACGGGTAGAGCCGGAGCAGCTGGACCTCGTCTTTGACGACACAGGGGCTGCGCCGGTTGACCCGGTGACACTGAACGTCCACGCAGCGCCGCTGCCCGATCCGGCGACAGTGCATGAAGCGGCCCAGGAGCCGGCAGAGTTGGCCTTGGCTGGAGCTGGCGGTGGGGGAGGGGTGGACCTCCCGACCGAAACGCGGCCGGATCCGGTGGACTACCGTCCGAGCCGTGAGGTCACCGTGCCCTCCGGGAAGAAGGCCAGGGCGACGGCCAACATCGCTGCGATCAAGACGTTGCGCGTGCTCGAGCTGGAGGACCGCTACGCGACACCCGACGAGCAGGACGTGCTCGCTCAGTGGTCCGGGTGGGGTGCCGTCCAGGAGGTGTTCGATCCTCGCCGCGCAGACTTCGCCACGGAGCGTGCCGAGCTGGAATCGCTGCTCAGTTCGACCGAGTGGAACCGTGCACGCCACACCATCCTCAACGCGCATTACACCGACCCGGCAGTGGTCGGCGAGACCTGGAGCCTGCTGCGTCGGGCTGGTTTCCAGGGAGGGTTGGTCCTTGAACCGGGTAGCGGATCAGGAACCTTCATCGGCCACGCGCCGTCCGACGCGCAGATGGTCGGTGTCGAACTCGACACCCTGTCCGCCCGCATTGCTGCCTCGCTGTACCCCAGCGCCCAGGTACGCAATGAGTCGTTTGCAGATACGGCGGTGCCCGACAATGCGTTCGTCGCAGCGGTCGGCAACGTCCCCTTCGGGGACATCAAGCTCTGGGACGACGCCCACAACAGGGCGCAGCACTCGATCCACAATCACTTCATCCTCAAGTCGCTGGATCTGACCGCTCCAGGCGGATACGTAGCGCTGCTGACCAGTCGTTTTACCGCCGATGCGGCCAGGCCCGAGGCGCGAAGGGCCATGGCCGATCGCGCGGACCTCATCGGTGCCGTGCGATTGCCGACCGGGGCGTTTCGCCGCGTGGCCGGCACCGAGGTCGTCACGGATCTCCTAGTCTTCCGGGTCCGGGAGGAGGGCGAGGAACCCACCGAGGCCACTCGCCAGTTCACCCGGACCGCAGAAGTTGAGATCGCACTGGATACCGCGGACGAGTACGCACGGCCTGCCACTGTTCGCATCAACGACTATTTCCGCGAGAACCCCCGGCACGTCCTGGGAGCACTGTCGGCCGGCCACGGCATGTACGGAAACAACGAGCTGCGCGTGCTGCCTGATACTGAGGTTCCCCTGCCGCGCCAGATTGCCGACACACTCGGGCCGGTCGTAGATGCGGCTGTTCTCGATGGCCGAGGAATGACCGCCGATCGCAACTCGGTCACCTACGACGCTTCGATTGCCGCCGAGCGTGGCCTGGTCACCCCGGCGGAACAGTGGGGCGAGGTGGCACTTGACACCCTGCGCTACAACGCGGACCTCAACGTCATCGAGCGTTTCAACGGCACCGGGTGGGCCGACAGCGGATGTCCGAAGAGCCGCACGACCGAATGGCGCTCACTGCTGGAACTGCGAGACACCTTCCTCTCGCTGATCGAACTTCAGCGAGACGGCGGCGGCGAGCCAGGTGACAAGGACGCACTGCGCGCCGCCCTGAACGATCGCTACGACGCTTACGTCGCCCGCTACGGCTTCATCAATCGCTTCACCTGGAATGAACCTCGGCCGGTCACCCAGGAGCAGCACGACAAGCGGCTGACCGATGCCCTCGACAACTGGATCAAGACCGAGGGGCGTTCTTTCAACGCCGAAGACCACGCCGACATCCCCGACGACGTGTACTCACGACTGGACGACGAAGCATGGGTGCCCACAGGCTCACGCACCAAGCGAGCTCAGCATCTCGCCGGAGCGATCCGCAACGACCCGCACTTCCAGTCGATCCTGTCCCTGGAGTCGTTCGACGAGCAACGCATGATCGGCCGCAAGGCTGCCGTGTTCACCACCGACGTCCTCGAACCGGCCCGTCCGATCGAGAACGCCGAGACCATCCATGACGCCCTGGCGATCTCCATGGACGAAAGCGCGACCGTCAACGTTGAGCGCATCGCCCAACTACTCGGGACCGAGGCCAGCGCAGTCGAGTCTCAACTCCAGTCAGAGGCGCTGGCCTTCCGCTCGACCAGCGATCCAAACACCTGGATCCCGCGCACGCGCTATCTCTCGGGCAACGTACGCGTGAAGTTGGCCGAGGCTGAGACCGTCGCCGCCGACGACGACCGCTACCGAGCGAACGTCGCCTCACTGCGCACCGTCATCCCCGCACGAATCGAGGAGGGGATCAACGCTCGACTGGGCGTGACCTGGGTCAGTCCAGACGACTACGAGCAGTTCATCGCCGACACCTTCCGCATCGACAAGAGCGCCGTCACGGTCAGCTACGCCAACAACGAGTGGATCATCGAGGGCAACAGCTTCTACAGCGGTTACGTCGGCGACGCACTTGCCTACGGACTGGTTCCACAGCGGGGAAGCTACTCGAGCTCCGGCTACAACTTCGTCGGCACCGAACGCGAGCAACGATTCACAAACCAAGGCGTCTCCCTCGGAAAAGACCGATCCGGCACCTACGACCACTGGCAGATCCTCGACGACCTGATGAATGCCCGCCCCATCACGGTCAACCGCAGCAAGGAGTACAAGGAGGCCGTCCCCACCGGTGGAGACGTCCACGCCGGGGCTACACGTGCGGCCAAGCAACGCGCAGAACGCTTGCAAGAGTCCTTTGCCGACTGGGCGCTCCACGGCGACCCCGACCGTCGAGAACGACTACTGACCGAGTACAACTGGCGCTTCAACGCCACCGTTGCACCCGCCTACGACGGCTCACGGCGCAGCTTTCCAGGACTCGGAAAGACCTTCTCCCCGTACCCCTATCAGCGTGACGCCGTCGAGCGCATCGTCAACGAGCCAACCGTCCTACTCAACCACGTCGTCGGCGCCGGCAAGACCGGCACGATGCTCATGGGCGCCATGGAACTCAAACGCCTTGGACTGGTTCGTCAGCCGTGGATCGTGGTCCCCAACCACATCGTCGACCAGGTCGCCCGCGAGGCCGCCCAGTGGTACCCGGCCGCCAACGTGCTCTCCGGCGCCGGCCGCACCACACGAGACGACCGGCAGAAACTGTTGGCGCAGTCAGCAGCCCAGGATTGGGACCTCGTCATCGTTCCGCTGTCAGCGTTCACCCGCATGAATACCTCGGCCCAGACCCGCGCCTCCTTCATGGAGGGGCAGCTCGAGGCCATGCGCAAGGCCCGTCTGGAACTCGACGCCGGCACCGGCAGTGCAGCCACGATGAAGCAGATCGAGTCGGCCATCACCAAACTGGAAAACCGTTTGAACGAGGCACTGAAAACCTCCAACAAGGACGAGGGCATCACCTTCGAGCAGTCGGGCGCAGACTATCTGTTCATCGACGAGGCGCACCTCTACAAGAACCTCGGTCGCACCTCGGGGGTCCAGGAGCTCAGCCACCCCGGATCCAATCAAGCAATGGACCTCAAGCTCAAGCTCGACTACCTGCGCGATCGCAAGCGACAGGAAGCCTCCGCAGCAGGCGTTCCCGAAGACGCCTACGTCGAACGAGTAGCGACCTTCGCGACCGGCACCCCGGTGGCCAACTCGCTCGCGGAGCTGTTCGTAATGCAGAGCTACCTGCGTCCGGACCTGCTCGAACACGCCGGAGTTGAATCCATCGACGCCTGGGGGCAGACCTTCACCGACACCACCGAGACCGTCGAACTTAATGCCTCCGGCACCAAACTGCGCTCGGTGACCCGCGTCGGCAAGTTCGCCAATGTCGGTGACCTCATCGGCATGGTTAGCCAGTTCACCGACGCCGTGACCCGCGACCAGGTCCCCGTCGACCTGCCGATCAAACGCTCCGGCACCAACATCATCGTGGACTTCGAGCCCAGCCAGGAGGTGAAGGACTTCATCCAGGATCTCGGCTACCGGGCCGACAACGTCGACTCCCGGCGTATGGACCTCGACAACGCGCTGAAGATCGCCAACGACGGCCGCAACGTGTCCCTCGACCCCCGCAGCGCTCACCTGGCAGCGCCGACGGAAGGCGGACGCGCACGCGAGGTCGCCAGCCGAATCCTGTCCGAATGGGAAGCGACCCGAGACAACACCTACCTCGACGCACACGGCGAGGAAGCCGAACTCCGCGGTGGCCTCCAGATTGTCTTCTGCGACCGCTCCGTCCCGAAGAAGGACGGTCGGTGGAACATCTACACGGGAATCCGAGATGAACTGATCGCAGGAGGAATGCCCGCAGAGCGAATCGCCTTCGTTCACGACCACCCCAAGCCGGAAGACAAAGCAGCTCTCTACGAAGCATGTCGCAACGGCCAGATCAGCGTCCTGTTGGGATCCACCGAGAAGATGGGCACCGGCACCAACGTGCAGACCCGCGCTGTCGCCCTGCATCACGTCGACGTGCCGTGGCGGCCCGCAGACCTAGAACAGCGCGAGGGTCGCATCATCCGCCAGGGCAACCAGAACGCCGAGGTCGCTGTCTACAACTACGTCGCCACCGCCACTTACGACACCGCGATGTGGCAGACCCTCAACCGTAAGGCAGCCTTCCTCGAGCAGCTCTATGCCGCCGACCGTTCGATTCGCAGCATCGAAGACCTGTCGGCCGACAACCTGGCCGAATCCACGGCGCTGGTCAAAGCCATCGCCACCGGCGACGACCGTTACCTACGGCGCGTGGAGCTCCAACGCGACATCGAAGGGCTCGATGCCCGACGCGACAGCCACCAGTCGGCGGAGCGCTCACGTCGAGAAGAAATCGCCGCCCTCACCCGCTCGATCCCCAACGATGAGAAGCGGCTCGACATGCTCGCCGGCGCCGCGCCTGCGCTTCGAACCTGGGCCGAGCAGGAGAACAAGACCTACACCATCGGGCGCACCACGCTCAGCGTCCGAAAGGACGCATCGGACCAGCTCCTTGAAGCCCTGCGAGAGGCGTACGTGCAGATGCGCGGCGCCGGCCCCAACGAATCCACCCACGTGGCGACCTTCGCCGACGTGCCCCTGCACGTCACCAGAGTCATGGAGCACGACATGGTCATCCTGCGGTTCGGAGACCTGCCGATGGCCGGCGTGAGCATCACCCAGGAGCAGTTGTGGCCGCAGCGCGACGACGCCCACTTCGGCAAGTGGGGCGGCCAGAGCGGAACACTCGACGTAGCTGCCGATGAGGCCAAGACCAGCCGAGCAGCCATGGCGAACGGCGTCATGACTCGCATCGAGAACGCGATCGCCCGGGCGCCGGGGCAAGTCGACAGCGCCCGCCTCGAGTTGGACGCAGACCGGAAGCGACTCGAGGAGCTCCACGCCACGCCAGATGAGCCATTCCCTGAAGCAGCGAAACTCCAGTTGATGAAGACCGAACTGGACGCAATCAACGACGATCTGGCCGCCTACGAGAACTCCGACGCCGCCCAGCTTGCCCAGACCGAACTCGAGGCCCGTCAGGCACTCAAGGGCAGGAGTCCGGGCTGGTCGCTCATGCTCAACCCCACGCCGGCACTCGTAGAGGAACTCGGCTTTGAGACCGCCGATGAAGTGCGCGAAATGATGTGGCACCGCGAAATTGAGGCGCTCGAAGCATGGGCAGCCGCAAACCCACTCGCCCAGCAGGAACTCCCCGCTGCGCAGGAGCCGGGGACCGTGCAAGGCGGGGCAGCTGACCTCGCCGAGGTGCGCGGCCACATCATGGACCTCACCGATGAAATCGAGCAGGCCATCCCGGTGAGCGACCTCGCTTTGAACACCGCGATGGACAGCTACCGCGACTACGCCAACAACCTGATCCAGGCCGGCGGGAAATCCGAAGAGATCGGGCGACGGCTCCAGGAGCTGAGCGAGCACATTGCGGAGACCGGAGACCTCCGAAAACTTGACGCTTACAACCGCGAGCTGAAGGCGGAGCAGAAGGCCGGCAGTGGGAGCGTCTCGACCGACGACTTCGCAACCTCCTACCTCGAGCACCGGGCGCAGGAGCAACACACAGACCTTGACACCGATTGGCACCCCTACGGAGGCGGCAACCAACCCGAACCGGAGCAGGGGCCTGAAGTCTGAGCCGGAGCGGGGCCCCTTTCCCTGCCCCTGCCAGTCTTGGTGCT
>NZ_JAALEB010000275.1:0-8532 GCF_014145165.1 Dietzia sp. Cai40
GCTCCTGCGCCGGCCCCCGCTCCCGAGCCAGCCCCGGTTCCCGGTGGCGGAGGCGACGGGGGAGGCACGGGAGGCGGCGGCGACGCCGGAGACGGCGGGGCCTGACCCGGATACGGTGCACTAGGGTGTGGTCGTGCAGAGCAACGGCCACCTCTCCCCGCTGCCGCTCGACAGGGACCTGCGATCGCTCGGCCCCCGGGACCGGGTGCGACCCGGGGACGGGGCCGCCAGGGCGGTGCTGGACGCGTGGGGCGGACCGGTCGGTGAGCACGCGGTCGTAGGACGGCAGCGGTTCTGGACGCCGCTGCGCGTGATCATGATGTTCGCGGTGCTGTTCCTGGCGCTCGGGTTCTTCTCCAAGGCAGCCTGCCTGGTCACCACCAGCCCCACCGACGGCTCCGCGCCGGGGCTCAACTGGACCGGCCAGCAGTACTACAAGGCCTGCTACGCCGACCCGCTCCCGCTCTACGCGGTGCAGGGTCTGGACTCCGGTGAGCTGCCGTACCGGTACATGTGGGTGGGCGACGACGGCGGTGCCCGCTACATGGAGTACCCGGTGGTGTCCGGGATGTTCCAGTACGTCACCGCCCAGGCGGCCCAGGCCTGGCACGCGGTGGCCCCCGGCGGTCCCATCGAGGTGGTCAAGTACTTCGTCCTCGGCTGCGTGATCCTGGCGTTCCTCTGGATGGTCGCCGTGTGGGCCACCTACCTGTCGGCCGGGCGCCGGCCGTGGGACACGCTGCTCATGGCCGCCAGTCCGCTCATCATCTTCCAGGCCTTCACCAACTACGACCTGATGGCGGTGGCGTTCGCGTCCGTGGCGCTCCTGCTGTGGGCGCGCAGCAGGCCGGTCTGGGCGGGGGTCGTCCTGGGGATCGGCGTGGCGGCCAAGCTGTACCCGCTGTTCCTCTTCGGCGCCCTGCTGGTGGTGGCCATCCGCCGCAGGCGCTTCGTGGACCTGGGCAAGGCGGCCGTGGCGGCGGTGGCGGCCTGGTTGGCGGTCAACCTGCCGATCATGATCCCGTTCCCGGAGGGCTGGCGGGAGTTCTTCCGGCTCAACTCGGACCGCCCCGCCAACCCGGAGAGCATCTACGCCGTCATGCAGACCCTGACGGGCTGGCAGGGCTTCGACGCCGGGCGCGCCGCGGGCGAGGCCCCGGCCACGCTCAACACGGTGTCCCTGGTCCTGTTCGCCCTCGGCTGCGTGGCCGTGCTGGTCATCGGACTCACCGCCGCGACCACCCCGCGGATCGCGCAGCTGGCGTTCCTCATCGTGGCGGTGTTCCTGCTCACCAACAAGGTGTGGAGCCCGCAGTACTCGCTGTGGCTGGTCCCGCTGGCGGTGCTCGCGGTGCCGCGGGCCAGGCTGCTGGTGCCGTGGATGGTCTTCGACGCCCTGCTGTGGGTGGCGCACATGTCGTACTTCCACGGGGTGGCCAACAAGGGCATCGGGCCCGAGACGTTCCATCCGCTCGTCCTGGTGCGCGACCTGATGGTCGTGGCCATCTGTGTGGTGGTGATCCGCGAGATCTACCGGCCGCACCTGGACCTGGTCCGGATGGCGCACCAGGGCACACCCGAGGGGCCGGACCCCCTGGCCGGGGTGCTCGCGGACCCCGGCGAACCGCTGGTCGGACCGACGGTCCAGGAGAACGACGATCGTGACGGCGACGATCGTGTCCACGACGACCGTGACGACGACCATGACGACGACGAGGCCCGCGGGGTCCGACAGACGGAGGGCACCACCGGATGAGCACCAGTGCGATGATCTGGATGTTCGTGTGCATCCTCGTCGGATTCGTCTGCATGGTCACCGCCGCCGGCGGGCACCGCGCGGGGTGGCGCCAGCCCGTGTGGATCTCCTGGACCGTGGCGGCGTTCCTGTTCCTCACCGTGGTACCCGTGGTCCTGGCGCTGACGATAGGCCTGCGGCACGGCTGAGGCGGCTCGAGCGGGGTGAGGGGATTTCGTGGGCGGTCCTCAAGCGGGGTAGCCTTAGCGGGTTGCTGACGCAACGACCCTCCTGCCACGGAGATTCCGTGGCCGAATCTGTAGTCCACAGGAGGTGATGAGGTCCCATGCGTCAATACGAAGTGATGGTCATCCTCGATCCGAGTCTCGACGAGCGCACCGTGGCGCCGTCGCTGGACACGTTCCTCAACGTGATCCGGCAAGAGGGCGGTTCGGTCGACAAGGTCGATGTCTGGGGAAAGCGCCGCTTTGCCTACGAGATCAACAAGCAGACCGAGGGCATCTACGCCGTCGTGCAGATCAAGTCCGAGCCGGACGCGGTCAAGGAGCTGGATCGTCAGCTCGGTCTGAACGAGAACGTGCTCCGCACCAAGGTGCTCCGCGCCGACAAGTGACCCGGGTTCTCCGGCCCGCCCGCTAATCTGGGCGTGGTCGGTCGAGCTCCGATCACCACCACCTGAGCGTCAACACGGAGGACAAGCGCATGGCACAGGGCGACACCCCCATCACCGTGGTCGGGAACATCGTCGCGGACCCCGAGCTGCGGTTCACACCGTCGGGTGCCGCGGTGGCGAACTTCCGGATCGCCTCGACGCCGCGCCGCTTCAACTCCCAGACCAACCAGTGGGAGGACGGCGAAGGCCTGTTCCTCACCTGCAACGTGTGGCGCCAGGCCGCCGAGAACGTGGCGGAGTCCCTGCAGAAGGGGATGCGCGTCGTCGTCACCGGTCGCCTGCGCCAACGGTCGTACGAAACCCGTGAGGGCGAGAAGCGCACGGTGTACGAGGTGGAGGTCGACGAGGTCGGCCCGTCGCTCAAGTACGCCACGGCCAAGGTCACCCGCACCAACCGCGAGGGCGGCGGGGGCGGCTTCCAGGGTGGTGGCCAGCAGGGCGGCGGTCAGCAGGGCGGCGGATTCCAGTCCGGCGGCCAGCCGCAGGGCGGCTTCGGTGGCGGCCAGGGCGGCGGCCAGCAGAACGACGATCCGTGGGGCAGCGCTCCCCGGGCCGGCGGTTCCGGTGGCTTCGGCGGCATGGACGACGAGCCCCCGTTCTGATCCCAGGGTCTTTTCCCCGGGGCGCGCGATGCGCCCCACCCCATAAGCATGAGACATGACCTCGCGAGAGTCCGGCCCCGGTCGGCTCGTCGGAGGAAAGAAAGGTAGACGGATCATGAAGCTGATCCTCACCGCCGACGTCGACAAGCTCGGTGCGCCGGGCGACATCGTCGAGGTCAAGGGCGGATACGGCCGTAACTTCCTGCTCCCGCGTGGGCTGGCCATCGTGGCCACCCCGGGCGCCGAGCGCCAGATCGAGTCGATCAAGCGGGTCCAGGAGGCCCGTGAGGTGCGCGACTCGGACCACGCCAACGAGCTCAAGCAGAAGCTCGAGTCGCTCGCCGACGTCAAGGTCGCGGTCAAGACCTCCGACACCGGCAAGCTGTTCGGCTCGGTCACCGCGGGCGATGTCGCCTCCGCGATCAAGTCCGCCGGGGGGCCGGCGCTCGACAAGCGCGCCGTCCACATGCCCAAGGAGCACATCAAGTCGACCGGCGCCCAGAGCGTCGTCGTCGAGCTCGGGCATGACACGACCGCCAAGGTCGAGTTCGAGGTCGTTCCCGCCTGATCTCCCACGTAGGGCCCCGGTCGTCATCCGCGACGGCCGGGGCCCTCGTCGTGGACGCGACGAGGTTGTGGACCGCCTGTGGATAACCCCGACGGCAAAATACAACGGTGTCGGTTCCGATACCGATAATGTTCATCTTTCGTTACCTATTGCGTCGTTGAGCCGAGCGTGATACATGCCGTTCTCCACCGTCGCACATGCGAGCGAAGAGCCGCATGACCAGCACTTTTGTTCAGTTGCGACCGGGTAATCCACCGGTTGTCCACAGACGGACCGGCATCGGGCCAGCGAATCGGGAATTCATCCACAGTTGTCCACAGTCGGCCACCAACGATTGTGGAGAAACCTGTGGATAACTTGACGGGTGGCTGCCGGGCGTGTCGCCCCGGTGGCCTACAGTGAACTGGTCACGCGGGGCAGGCGAGTCGGCTCGGGAGTACCGCACGCCAGAGGCGTGAGGTGGAGAGGAGAGGTCATGGCGCAGGGGGGATTTGACGGATCCGACGAGATGCCGCCTCCGCCGGACGAGGGTGGACGCTCGGAGTTCGGTCGCACGCCGCCGCAGGACCTCACCGCGGAGCAATCGGTGCTTGGCGGAATGCTCCTCAGCAAGGACGCGATCGCGGACGTGGTGGAGGAGATCCAGCCGGGCGACTTCTACAAGCCGTCGCACCAGGCCGTCTACGACGTGATCCTGGACCTGTACGCCCGTGGCGAGCCCGCGGACGCCGTCACCGTGGCCGCCGAGCTTGACCGCCGTGGTGACCTCCGGCGCGCCGGAGGGGCCACCTACCTCCACACCCTCATCTCGACCGTGCCCACGGCCGCCAACGCGGGGTACTACGCACAGATCGTCTCGGAGAAGGCGATCCTGCGGCGTCTGGTCGACGCAGGGACGCGGATCGTGCAGTTCGGCTACTCGGGGTCCGAGGGAGCCGACGTGGCCGAGGTGGTGGACCGGGCGCAGGCCGAGATCTTCGAGGTGACCGAGCGCCGGACCACCGAGGACTACGTGATCATCGAGGAGCTCCTGCAGCCCACGATGGACGAGATCGACGCCATTCACACGGCCGGCGGGCTGAGCAACGGTGTCCCCACGGGCTTCGCCGACCTCGACGCCGTGACCAACGGGCTCCACGGCGGCCAGATGATCATCATCGCCGCCCGCCCCGGTGTCGGTAAGGCACTCGCCCTGGACACGGTGCTCCCGACCCCGGGCGGCGTGACCACCATGGGGAACGTGGGCGTCGGCGACCGGGTGCTCGGCGCCGACGGGCAGCCGACCGAGGTCGTGGCCGTGACCGAGGTGTGGGAGGACCGCCCCTGCTTCACCCTGCGGTTCAACGACGGCGCGGAGATCGTGGCGGACGCCGAGCACGAGTGGCGGATCGAGATGGGCGGCACCCACCAGACCGTCACCACCAAGTCACTCGAGACGCTGATGCTGGTGAGCGACTTCGGCATCCTGGTGCCCGAGAACGCCGGTTCAGGGCGCTCCGACCGCCTGATCATCGACGTCCGCGGCGCGCAGAGCGTCCCGGTCAGGTGCATCGAGGTCGCCGCCGATGATCACCTGTACCTGGCCGGTCCCACCGGGATTCCCACGCACAACTCCACCATCGGCCTGGACATCATGCGATCGTGCTCGATCAAGAACGGGCTCTCCTCCGTGCTGTTCTCCCTGGAGATGAGCAAGACCGAGATCGTCATGCGTCTGATGAGCGCCGAGGCGCGGGTCAAGCTCTCCGACATGAAGTCGGGAAAGATGAGCGACGAGGACTGGACCCGCATGGCCCGGCGGATGGGCGAGATCTCCGAGGCCCCGCTGTTCATCGACGACTCGCCCAACCTCACCATGATGGAGATCCGGGCCAAGGCCCGCCGACTCAAGCAGAAGCACGACCTCCGGCTGATCGTGGTGGACTACCTGCAGTTGATGTCCAGCGGCAAGAAGGTCGAGTCCCGCCAGCAGGAGGTCTCCGAGTTCTCCCGCCAGCTCAAGCTGCTGGCCAAGGAGCTCGACGTGCCACTGATCGCGATCTCCCAGCTGAACCGTGGCCCGGAGCAGCGCACCGACAAGCGGCCCCAGGTCTCCGACCTCCGCGAGTCCGGCTCGCTTGAGCAGGACGCCGACATCGTCATGCTGCTCCACCGGCCCGACTCCACCGAGCGCGACGACCCGCGCGCCGGCGAGGCCGACCTCATCCTGGGCAAGCACCGTGGTGGTCCGACCTCCACCATCACCGTGGCGCACCAGCTGCACTACTCGCGGTTCGTGGATATGGCGCGCGGGTTGTAGGTTGTCGCTGTGCGGTCTAGATTGACGAAATCACCTTCTAGATTGACGGTTGAACCAGCTGTTTGGGCGTCAGAATCCTCTTGACCAGGTGAAATCCAGAATCATCATGAGTCCGCCCGCTACGGCTCGGTCAATCTAGAAGTTCTGGGACGTGCATAGATGCTGGTCAGAAGGCTACAGGCTTTGTTGACTCTACAGACGTAGTTGTCGAGCTTTGCGGTTCCGTGGACAGTGCAGGTCACGAGGCATAACGTGAGTTCCGAGGACGGATGTCTACTCCGACTCGTGCTTGGAGGCCAACCATGTCGCCCGCTGATCATGCACCTCGCGTTGATCTTCAGCCTGCGCGAACCGGCAGGCCTCGTTTGCGTGCGCAGCAACTGAAGCCGAACGAGCGAGTCCTCGTCTCCGCGCGACTGCCAGCGGAGCTGGCCGCGCGGATCTATGAGACGGCGAACCGAAACCAGAAGCCAGTTAGTGGCGTTGTCGCTGACCTACTTGCGCAGGCTCTTGGAGATTCGGGGGCGGCCACAACTTAGAACAACACGGGCGGCGTAGAGCGCCGAAATGCGAAAGAAGGCCGGGGTGCCACCCGACCTTCTCGCTGGATCCGCCCACGCTTTCGCGTGGGACTTCACCTGTGATATCAGGACTTACCTCAGTGGAGGATTCCCTTGTCTTTTCTAGCAGACAGTTTCGAAACCCGGCTCGTCAACCTGGAGTGTTCCCGCTAAAGTGGCCACTGCAATTAAGCGGCGAGTTCGTATATGTCTCTGAATCCTAGTTCATACTCGGCTGGTGTCAAATATCCCAGTGTGGAATGTCGTCGTGCCCTGTTGTAGTACTCCTCGATCCAGGTGAATGTGCTCTTTGTGAGTGCTTTCAGGGTGGGCCATGGGCGCGTGTGAATGAGTTCCTTTTTGTAGCTCGCGAAGAATGATTCTGCGACCGCATTGTCGAAACAAATTCCAGTGCGCCCCAACGATCGTCGGATATTGTTTTTCGTGCAGTACTTGTCGAAGTCAGCGGACGTGTATTGAGTTCCGCGATCGCTGTGAAATATTACTTTTCCGGGTGGTCGACGACGAGCGATGGCCATGTCCAGTGCGTCGGTGACCAGCTCGGTGCGCATATGGTCGGCCACGGCCCATCCGACGACCATCCGGGAGTGCAGATCGATGACGGTGGCCAAGTACGCCCAGCCATTCCAGGTCCGCACGTAAGTAATATCGCCGCACCACTTGGTGTTCGCCTCGGCCGCCGTGAAGTCACGGCCGACGAGGTCAGGTGCAGGAACGGGGCGCTCTCCGGCGACGGTGGTGCGCTTCCACGCCTTCGGGTGGCGGCCTTCCAGGCCTGCGGTTTTCATGAGCCGCCACACCCGCTTGTGCGAGACCCGATGGCCGCCGGCGGCGAGCTCTGCGCGCATACGACGAACGCCAGGGCGGCCGTTGAGACGCTCGTAGAGGCACTCGATCAGCGTGGTCAGTTCGTCGTCCCGCAGGTCTCGAGCTGAGCGGGATTTGCCACGCCATTTGTAATAGCCAGAAGTCGATACGTCGAGTTGAGCACACATGAACGTGACCGGATAGGAATCGGATTCAGCCCAGTCCGCGATAGCCGCGAATTTCACCGCGGGTCTTTCGCGAACCAGGTCGCTACTTTTTTTGCGAACTCCGCCTCCATCCGGGCGTGTTTCACTTCTTCGCGGAGACGCTCGAGTTCCGCCCGCTCGTCCTCATTCAACGGGCGGTCAGACTCGCCGTTTCCCTCGTCTCGGGACTTCTTCACCCATTTCCCCAACGTCATCTCGTGAACGCCGATACTGCGTGCAACCTCGGCGATCGCACGACCATCATCGATAACCAAACTTACCGCGTTGGCCTTGTACTCGGGAGTGAAGCTCCGACGAGTCGATCCCATAATCTGCTCCCTCTATCTCGGGGGAACTCTCCGCTCATCTCCGCGTGTCCACCAGAACGGGAACGGTCCAACCCCTCGCGAGGTGTCTGATGACCGCAATCACATGGTCTTTTCGGTGGGAAGGCAAGCCGGAGGCACGGGATTGGTCGGAGGGCCTCCCGCCAACCGACTTCTCACGTATCACGCCGTTCCGGAAGGTACGTGCAAGTACGCGGTCGAAGAACATCCCCGCCCGAGCTTGGAGTCAGACCGTCGGTCGGGTGCTGGACGTCGAGTCCGGCCTTGAGCACGACCTCGTGCGAAAGCTCGATAGAGATCCGCAAGTGGAGTGGTTGGTCCCTCAGCCATGCCGAGTCTCATGGGTAACGCCATCGGGGCGAAAGTCCCATATTCCTGATGTCTTGTCGGTTGACGCGTCCAAGTTGGTGACGATCTGGGATGCCCGGCCGGTTGAGAAACAGGACGCGGAGTTCCTCGAAGCCGTTCCGGTCACGAGAGAAGCATGTGCGGCTTTTGGATGGAGCTACCAACTGTTCGCCGAGCTCGATCGGGTGGAGAAACTGAATCTGTTGTGGCTGCAAGGATTTCGTCGGCCACCGAGCTGGATCGACTCCGTGCGGCCTCTCATCATCGAGGAGGTTTGAATCGCCCCGGGTTTGATGGAGACATCGAATACCCGGGAAGGGATCATCAGAACCATGGGAGCACCTC
>NZ_JAALEB010000276.1:0-6475 GCF_014145165.1 Dietzia sp. Cai40
GGGCCTTTCGCGCATCTGCTCGGATCAGCGCGGCGCCATGCGGAGGGCGCCGTCCATACGGAAGCTCTCGCCGTTGAGGTAGTCCTGCTCGACGATCGCGCCTGCCAGCTGCGCGTAGTCCGACGGGCGGCCGAGGCGGGACGGGAACGGGATGGAGGCCTCGAGGGTCTTCTGGAACTCCTCGGTCAGGCCACGCAACATCGGCGTCTCGATGGTCCCCGGGGCGATGGTGTTGACCCGGATACCGAACTGGGCGAGGTCGCGAGCCGCGCAGATGCCCATCGAGTACACGCCGCCCTTGGACGCGGCGTAGGCGATCTGGCCGACCTGGCCCTCGTAGGCGGCCACGGAGGCGGTGTTGATGATGACGCCGCGCTGGCCGTCCTCGTCGACCGTGTCCTGGGTGGACATGGCCTCGGCGGCGAGCCGCAGCACGTTGAACGTGCCGACCAGGTTGACCGAGATGCAGGTCTGGAACAGGTCCAGGGCGTGCACGCCCTTCTTGGAGACGATGCGGGCGGCCGGGGCGATGCCCGCGCAGTTGACCACGACGCGCAGCGGGGCGGCCTCGGTGGCCTTGGCGATGGCGGCCTTGACGTCGTCCTCGCTGGTCACATCGGCGGGGAGGAGGGTGATCCCCTCGTCGATGCCCTGCTCGACGGCCTTGTCGATGGACTGCTGGAGGTCGAGGCCGAAGACGATCGCGCCCTTCTCTGCGAACGAGCGCGCGGTGGCGTTGCCCAGGCCGGAGGCGGCACCGGTGACGATGACGGAAGCACCCTTGATGTCCACGGGCGATGTCCTTTCTCTCTAGGAGGCGAGCACTAGGAGGTGCAAGCACTTACCGGCCCAGTGTTCCAGAACCGTGTTCAGCGCACGTCGAAGGCCGGGCTCTCCCCCCGCACGGGGAACAGTCGGCCGTCGATGCCCCGACCGGAGGCGGTGTACACCACCCGGTATTCGCCGGCCGGTGTCCCCGGAGGGATGTCCCAGGTGATGAGGGCGTTGGTCACGGTGAGCAGGCCCTCGAACACGATCATCGTGGACCAGTCGCCGTCGTCGTGGACCCGGATCCACCGTCCGCCGTCCCGGCGCTCCACGGCCAGGTAGGTGTCACCCCGCCGCAGGTCGGAGTTGGGGTTCGTGCCGCAGAACCGGACCACGACCCGCTGCCCCACCCGGTACCCGGGCAGGGGCGGGTCCAGCACGTCACCGAAGTTCCGCAGCGGCGCCGGGGTGTCCACGAGCGGGTTGCCCAGGGGGGAGACGGGGATCTGCCCGGTGAGGTCTCGTTCGGAGGCGCCCGGGTCCAGGGGGGATCCCGACCGCATCGAGCGCGCCAGGTCGGCGGCCACCTGTTGGATGGCGGGCAGCGTCCACGGGCCGAACGCGGTGGCGCCGCCCTCGTAGTTCTGGGCCGAGTACTCCTCCGGGGTCGTGACGTAGTGCCCGTAGGCGTTGGAGTACCCCTGCACGGTGATGTGGTCCTCGGGGACGGCGAGTTCGGCCGCCAGGGTGCGGCGCAGGCGCAGGCCCGCCACGACGGTCGGCTCGAAACCCAGGCTGAACAGGTAGTGCCCGCCGAGCCGGACGAGGTGGAACGGGTACACGCGTTGGATGGCGTGCGGCACAAGACCGACGGGAAGCAGCACGTCCTTGGCGCCGTGCGCCTCTCGTAGCCAGGCGGGGATCACGAGCTCGGAGATGGCTCTGACCTCCGGGTTCCCGCCCCGGTCACCCTCGTTGAAGGGCAGCTCCTCGGCGCCCCCGCCGTCCTCCTGGCTGCCGGCGGCGAACGCCGCGCCGAGGGCCGCCACCGCGGTCCGGTGTGTGCGGCCGTCGCCGGTGAACTCCGGCCGCACGTCGACCGCCGACATGTCGACCCAGCGGTGGCGGACGTCGATCCCGCCACCGAGCGGGCGGACGTTCCGGCCCACCTGGTCGCGCGCGGCGGCGAACTGACGCTCGCCGTTGATACGGGTGTTGAGCCACTCGTCCGGCGTCGGCCCCCGACCGGGTTCGAGGTCGAGGTTGGGGCTGACGTCGCCGGGGTTGGTCTGAGCGAAGGCGGTCACCAGTGCCGGGGTGCCGCCGGCCAGGTAGTCCTGGCCCGCGGCCTCGCGCTCCCAGTACCAGGCGGCGTACCCCTTGTTGTCCGAGGAGGAGAGTGCGTTGGCGGCGGTCATGGAGGTGGCGTGCGAGGCGAACCAGTTGATCACCCCGACGAGCCGTTCACCCCTGGTGATCTGCAGGGACTGTGACCGGGGGTCGATGCCGGTGGGGAAGTGCGCGCGTTCGTCGGCGGTGTCCCGGTCGAACGAGCCGCGGGAGCGGTTGACCCCCGCGTCGTACAGGTGGCCCGTGGTGACCCCGACGCTCGACGGGGCGAGGTCGTGGTGCGCCATTCTGACGGCGTCGACGATCCCGGCGCAGTTGGCGTCGAAGGTGACGGGCCGGAACCCGAGCATCGACAGGTCGACCATCGGGTGACCGGACGTCCCGCCGGGTGCGGCGTGGGTGTGCGTGGCCGTGATGACCACGTTCCCCTCGTGATAGGTGTCGCCGAACTCCGCGGACAGGCGTCGCAGGACCTCCTGTTGGATGGACTGGAAGATCAGCCCGATCTCGGCGGTCACGTGGACGAACCTGGGTGACGACGGCGAGTCGGCGAAGACGAACGCCCGGGCCCGCTGCCGCAGATGCAGACCCCCGGAGTGCTGCTCGGTGTCGGCATACCCGTTCATCCCGGCCCCGAGGGATTCCCCGGTCATGTCGCCGATGCCCCGCCCCACGTACATGCGGGTGGCCTGCGCGGGCGCGACCGCGGGCAGGACGGAGTGCAGTGCGACCACACTGCCGAGGGCGGCGGCCCCACCGAGGACGGTGCGGCGCCGGATGCCGCGATGACCGGCTCCGTGGCGGTCGGTGACGTGGTGAGACATCGGCATCGGGCTCCCAGGGTGCTCGGGCGGCTGGTGACCTTGGTCACCTCATGGGACGTCAGAGTACCCAACTGGACGCTTGACCGGGGAGGGCCCCGGGTGGACGAGGACGGGTACCCGGGCGACGAGGACGGGCACCCCTGTGAACGAGGACGGGCCCCCGCGCGGCTGCACGGGGGCCCGTTCGTCGGATGGGGGTGGTCAGCTCTTGGCGGCGGCGTAGCGCTCGGCGACGTCCGCCCAGTTCACGACGTTCCACCAGGCCTTGACGTAGTCCGGCTTGACGTTCTTGTACTGGAGGTAGAAGGCGTGCTCCCACATGTCCAGCATGAGCAGCGGGGTCATGTTGATCGAGATGTTGCCCTGCTGGTCGGTCAGCTGCTGGATGATCAGGCGCTGTCCGATGTGGTCCCAGCCCAGGACCGCCCAGCCGGACCCCTGCAGGGTGGTGGCGGCGGCGTTGAAGTGGGCCTGGAACTTGTCGAACGAACCGAACTCGGCGTCGATCGCGGAGGCCAGCTCGCCCTCCGGCTTGTCGCCCCCGTCGGGCGACATGTTCTGCCAGAACACCGAGTGGTTGGTGTGGCCACCGAGGTGGAAGGCCAGGTTCTTGCTGAGCAGCGGAGCCTTGGTGGAGATGGTGCCGTCCTCGCGCGCGGCGGCGAGCTGCTCGAGCGCGTCGTTGGCGCCCTTGACGTAGGTGGCGTGGTGCTTGGAGTGGTGGAGCTCCATGATCTCGGCGGAGATGTGCGGCTCCAGCGCGCCGTAGTCGTAGGCGAGGTCGGGAAGAACGTACTCGGCCATAGTGGTGAGTCCTCTCAGTTGGGTGACGGGCTGCGCGTGGGACCTGCCCATGGCGCCCGTCACGACGTCCGGTTCCCACCATAGTGATCGCACACCGGCGGTGTCGGCCACCGGCGCAGCGGCTCCGTGGGTACCCGCCCGACCTGCCATGATCGGAGGCGTGGATCATTCCGGTTCGACCCCTGTCCGCGTCATCTCCGTCTCCGCGGTGGTCCTGACCCGGCCGGACGGGGCCGTGGTGACCGTGCGCAAGACGGGCACGGACCGCTTCATGCTCCCCGGAGGCAAGTGGGAGCCGGGGGAGTCCCCGCTGGCCTGCGCGGTCCGCGAGCTCGGGGAGGAACTGGGGTTGACGATCGCCCCGGAACTCCTGACCCCGCTCGGGCGGTTCGACACCGCGACGGCGAACGAGCCCGGGTTCAGGCTGGTCTCCGAGGTGTTCGCCGCGGAGACGGAACAGGACATGGAGCCCCGGGCGGAGATCGCCGAGGCCCGCTGGCTGACGTCCGCCGAGGTCCGGGGCGTCGCGCAACTCCCGGAAGACCAGTGCGCGCCATGGGCTCCGCTACTGGTCAGGGTCGCTCGCGAGGGCTTGGCGTGACGGGGTGGCCGCCGATCAGACGGCGAGGATCGCGATGAGTGCGAGGAGCAGCAGGGCGGCGGTGAGGACGCTGACGGCGAGGTTCCGGTGACTGACGTGGTCACTGCACCCCGACCCCTCGAAGGGCTGGGACGAGCCGCGGTCGAGAATGTCGTGCAGCTGCTGTGCGGCGGGCTTTGAAGCGGTCACGTCGAGCTCCCCACTGGTCGATCTGCGGCCCACCCTATCGCGAACTATGGTGTTCGTCACATCACGTCCGGATCACGCGGCCGCCGCGGGGTTACCCTGGCTCCATGGGCTGGCTACAGGACGCGATCAGACAATCGACGATGCGCACGGCGACCGAGGTGATCGACGCCGACTCGGCTCTGCCGGGCAGATCCGAACCGGTCGCCGTGGCGCCGACCAACATCGTCACCGGCAACCCGATGGTGCCGCCGTTCCCCGAGGGGTACGAGACGATGGCGCTGGGGATGGGCTGCTTCTGGGGTGCGGAGAAGATCCTCTGGCAGCTCGAGGGGGTGTGGACCACGGCCGTCGGCTACGCGGGCGGGTGGACACCCAATCCCACCTACGAGGAGACCTGCACGGGGGCGACGGGCCACACCGAGGCCGTCCTGGTGGTGTTCGACCCCGAGGTGTTGCCGGTCGAGCGACTGCTCGCCACGTTCTTCGAGTGGCACGACCCGACCCAGGGCATGAGGCAGGGCAACGACATGGGGACGCAGTACAGGTCCGCGGTGTTCGCCACCACGACCGCGCAACTGGAGACGGCCCGTCGACTGGGGGCCGCCTATGAGAAGGAACTGGACGCGGCCGGCCGCGGGCCCCTGACCACCGAGTTCGGGATGTTCGGAGAGGTCCGGTCCGGCGAGTTCGCCTACGCCGAGGACTATCACCAGCAGTACCTGGTCAAGAACCCCGGCGGTTACGACTGCCACGTCCGTAGCGGCGTGGCCTGCCCGATCTGAGGTCCCGGGGAGCCGGCCTTCTCGGCCCTTTCCGCCCCGCACCTGCCCCTGCCGTCCCCGCTCGCCCCCTCGGCTGCGGCAGGCGCTCCCGCGGATGATCGCCTCGGCGAGATCCGCTCCCGGGCATGAACTCCGGCGTGAGCCGTGGGGCGGGCCGCTGTTCATTGCCAGGGGCGGATGGCATCCGCGCGCGCGGATGACGGGGAGCAGAGGCGGATGGCAGACACACCCTGTGGTGGGGAGGCGGTCCCGTCAGCGGGTGTGTGCTCGGGACATGCGGAAGGGCCCGGCCGGGATCTCTCCCGGGCCGGGCCCTTCACGTCGATGCGGCGTCAGATCTCTCTGACGTCAGATCACATCGGGGTGATGTTCTCCGCCTGCAGGCCCTTGGCGCCCTGCGCGACGTCGAAGGAGACCTGCTGGTTCTCCTCGAGCGAGCGGTAGCCCGAGCCCTGGATGGCGGAGAAGTGCGCGAAGACGTCGGCGGAGCCGTCGTCGGGGGCGATGAAGCCGAAGCCCTTGTCAGCGTTGAACCACTTCACGGTGCCGGTAGCCATATTGGCGTCCTTTCGAGAGTCGGCACTCCGCTTGTCGGAGTACCAGATGATGCAGCAGAGAGCGTGCTGTGTGTTTCCCTGCGGTGCCGCATCGTTCTCTCGCAAGAACGGTGGATCTACAGAAATACAACGTACGTTTTCAACTACTGAGCAGAACCCTACAGTCTCAGAGCCGGTCCGTCACCCCCACGGGGTGTCCGGCAGGTGAATTCGCCGTTCCACCTCGGTTCCAGGGCGTTCCGACGGGCGTCCGACGGCGAGACTGGGCGGGTGTACTCCGACCTGACCCGCGAACTCGATTCCCTCCTGGGAGACCTCGGCCCCGGCCGTGCCGGACGGGCACGGGACATGGAGCGGGTGGACCCGACCCACCGTGGGGGCGCCCTGAACCTCGTCGACTACGCGACCCTGCGCCGGCACGACCTCCGGGATCTGCAGGACCGACTGCTCGACGCCGGCGTGTCCCCGCTCGTCGGCTGCGAGGACGACGTGGAGGCGGCACTCCGGGCCGCCCGTGCCGCTCTGGCCGCGCTCGGGGGGCAGGACCCGACGCGCTTCGTCGACCGTCACACCACGGCTACGGCGCGTGCCGCCGGCGAC
>NZ_JAALEB010000277.1:0-3786 GCF_014145165.1 Dietzia sp. Cai40
CGTGCGCGGTCGCCGGCACCCCCGCAGGCGCCCAGCCCCGGACCGTCGATCACCCGCCGGCCGCGCTCTCCCCCGGGTCCGTCGACCCCGGACCTGTCGACTCCGGACCCGTCGACCCCGGACCTGTCGACCCCGTGGCCGCGTTCCGCCCGGTCCCACCCGACCAGCGCACCCCGGAGCGGTATCTCCCGAGCCCCTCGCCCGACCCGTGGTACTCCTCCCCTCCCACCGTGGACCCCGACACGGCTCCCGGCACCATCCTGGCCACGCGTCCGGTGTCGATCCCGCCGCACAACGTCCGCAACTTCGGGCGCGGATGGCAGGTCCTGGTCCAGAGCTCCGACTCCCACGACCGGCCGCACCAGATCGTGTCGACGATCATCGAGCCGGCCACGCCGTGGCCCGGCCCGGATCCCCGGCCGCTCGTGTCGTTCAACGTGACCATCGATTCGCTGGGGCTGACGTGCATGCCCTCGCACGTCCTGCCCCACAAGTTCAACATGGAACTGCCGCCCTTCCTGCAGATCCTCGCCGATCGTGGTTACGGGCTCGTCCTCACGGACTTCCAGGGCCCCAAGGCCGCCTACGCGGCGGGACGGGCCAACGGCCGGGCCGTCCTGGACGGGATCCGCGCGGCCCGCGCCTTCACCCCGGCCGGCGACCCGGGTCCGCTCTTCTCCGGGTCGCGCGTGGTCCAGGTGGGGTACTCCGGCGGGGGTATCGCCACGGGATGGGCCGCCCAACTGCAGCCGGTGTACGCCCCCGAGCTCACCGGTGTGCTCGTCGGGTCCTCCGTAGGCGGGGTCCCCGCCGACTACGCGGATCTGTTCGACACGATGGACGGGACGCTCGCCTCCGGCCTCTACCGCGCCGCCGTACTGGGGCTGGCCCGCGAGTACCCGCAGTTGTACCCGCTGCTCAACGACACCGGTGATGTGGTGGCGCACCAGCTCCGCGACGCCTGCGCGTCGACCAACACGGTCGGCGGACTCGCTCCCTTCCCGCTGTCGGCGCTCACCGACGTCGACCCCCGCACCGATCCCACGGTGATCGAGGTCATGGCGCGGAACCGACTGGGACGCGCCGACCCCGCCCACGGGGCGGATCCCCGCGAGGTCCCCACCGGGCCCGTGCAGGTGTGGCACGCCGACGCGACCGTCCCGATGGGCCCCGGCCCGGGCTCGTCGCAGGGCCCCGGGGACACCTTCGTCCCGGAGTGGACCGCCCACAGGCTGGTCGACGAGTGGTGCGCGGCGGGTGCGGACGTGGAGTACACGCCCGTGGCCGGAGAACACGTGACCGGCGCCTACACGGCGGTCGGACCCGCTCTCGACTGGGTCGACGCCCGCGCCCGGGGCGTGCCGATCACCACGGGGTGCCGCTGATCGCCGACCCCGGCGGTAACCTCGACCGGGTGAGCACCACGCAGCAGCCCCCCCCGGCCCAGTCCGCCCTGGACACCGAACTCAAGCGACTCACCGGCTGGGGACGCACCTCGCCGGCCGTGAGCCATGTGCTCACCCCGCGCTCGGTGGAGGAGATCTCGGCGGCCGTCGCGGCGGTCAACGACGCCAACGCCTCCGGTCCAGCACACCTGCAGCGCGGGGTCGTGGCCCGGGGACTCGGCCGCTCGTACGGGGACAGCGCGCAGAACTCCGGCGGCCTCGTGCTGGACATGAGCCGCTTCAACCGCATCCACGAGCTCAACGCCGAGAAGGCGCTCGCCGTGGTCGACGCCGGTGTGAACCTGGACCAGCTCATGCGCGCCGCCCTGCCGTTCGGCCTGTGGGTGCCGGTCCTGCCGGGCACGCGCCAGGTCACCGTGGGCGGGGCGATCGGACACGACATCCACGGCAAGAACCACCACTCGGCGGGGTCGTTCGGCAACCACGTCACCCGGATGGAGCTGCTCGTCGCGGACGGCCGCGTCCTCACCCTCGAGCCCGGTGGGACGTCCGACGACCCCGGGGGCACGCTCTTCTGGGCCACGGTGGGCGGCAACGGCCTCACCGGCGTGGTCCTCAAGGTGTGGATCGCCATGACCCGCACCGAGACCGCCTTCTTCCTGGCCGACTCCGATCAGACGGCCTCGCTCGACGAGACCATCGCGCTGCACACCGACGGCTCCGAGTCGAGGTACACCTACTCCTCGGCGTGGTTCGACGCGATCAGCGCACCCCCGAAGCTCGGCCGCGCGGCGGTGTCCCGCGGTTCGCTCGCCACGCTGGCCCAGCTCGAGGAGTACGCACCCAAGCTCGCCAGGGACCCGCTGGCCATGAACGCCAAGCCGCTGGTCACGTTCCCGGACGTGTTCCCCAACGGCCTGGCCAACAAGTTCACCTTCGGCCCCATCGGCGAGGTCTACTACCGCCTCGGCGGCACCTCGCGGAACAAGATCAAGACCCTCCCGGCCTTCTATCACATGCTCGATCTCTTCGGGGAGTGGAACCGCGCGTACGGGTCCGACGGCTTCCTGCAGTACCAGTTCATCGTCCCGCCCGGGGCGGTCGACGGGTTCAAGGAGATCATCGGCGACATCCAGCGGTCGGGCCACTACTCGTTCCTCAACGTGTTCAAGCTCTTCGGACCCGGCAACCAGGCCCCGCTCTCGTTCCCCATGGAGGGGTGGAACGTGTGCGTGGACTTCCCCATCAACGACCGCCTGAACGCGTTCGTCAACGAGCTCGACGCCAAGGTCATGTCGATGGGCGGCCGGCTCTACACCGCCAAGGACTCGCGGGTCCCGGCCGAGCGTTTCCACGCGATGTACCCGCAGATCGACTCGTGGATCGCCACGCGCCGCGGGATCGACCCCCACGGGGTCTTCGTCTCCGACATGGGCCGGCGTCTCGAACTGCTCTGACCCGGGGGCTGTACAGGCGGTCGTCGGCGGGCCCACAATAGGGTGACCCCGGACGACGAGGGTCGCCCGGAGGCCGATCGGGAGTCCGCCATGATCCTCCGCACCGTCGCCGCCGCCGTCGTCCTCGTCGCCGTCTCCCCGCCGTCCACCGCGTGGAGACGGGCACCGCGGAGGCCTCCCCCGGCCTCGCCCGCGGTCCGTCCACCCTCTCGGGGTACGCGCCCCGCCGGGTAGTCCCGGCCACCTTCCCCGTTCCGGCGGGAAGGCCTCGGTAGACTCCTGCGCATGATCAATGCCGTCGGCGTCCCCCAGACCCTGCTCCTGCTCGGAGGCACCTCCGAGATCGGCCTGGCGATCTGCGGGGAATACCTCCAGCAGGGGCCGATGCGCGTCGTGCTGGCCTGCCTCCCCGGAGACCCGGGCATCGAGGACGCGCGCGCCGAGATGACGGCCGCCGGGGCCACCGCCGTCGACGTGGTGGACTTCGACGCCGCCGCCACCGACTCCCACCCGGCCGCCTTCGAGCAGATCTTCGCCGGGGGCGACGTCGACGTGGCGATCGTGGCTTTCGGCCTGCTCGGGGAGAACGAGGAACTGTGGTCCGATCAGCGCAAGGCCGTGCAGATCGCCCAGGTCAACTACACCGGCGCCGTCTCGGTGGGCGTGCTGCTCGCCGAGCGGATGAAGGCGCAGGGTTACGGCCGGATCATCGCCATGAGTTCGGCCGCCGGACTCCGCGCCCGCCGCTCCAACTTCGTCTACGGCTCCACCAAGGCCGGACTCGACTCCTTCTACACGGGCCTGGGCTACGCGCTCGACGAGTACGGGGTGGACGTCCTGGTGATCCGCCCGGGTCAGGTCCGCACCCGCATGTCCGCGCACGTCAAAGAGGCACCGCTCACCATCAACAAGGACGACGTCGC
>NZ_JAALEB010000278.1:0-4164 GCF_014145165.1 Dietzia sp. Cai40
CCGGCAATCCTCAGATCCCCGTGAACTACCGGGGCTAGTCCAACATTTCGGAAGGCATCCCATTGAGCACGGGTAACAGCCCTCACCCTTAGGTCCGTCGAGGGAGTTTTACGATGAACGACTGATCTGCTGGCTATCCGGATCCATGGCAGTTCATCTCGCTGACCAGTTTCGTATAGTTAGTTAAAAAAGGCGCGTACGAATACTAATTGACGGTCGAGAGTCCGCGTCGATATTCCTCTGCTGAGCCGGTCGTCGCAGAAGGCGGCTATTTCGCTCTCTACAGTCTCTAGAATTGTTACGCCACGATCATCTAGAAATTTGGCAAATGTCACGGCATCTCGCGAATAAGATCGAACTGTATTGCGGCTTAAGTTCTGAGAATACAAGCGTAGGAAAGTGCACCAGGGCTCCATCGGTCGCATCTGGTCATCTACGAGTATCGGTGTCCCATCCTTGATCCGTCGTCGTGGAGTCAGTTCTGGATCGAGAGACATCGGTCCGTCACCGATTGCCGCCCATTTGGCAAAGTACAACTCCACGCTCAACTTCCACCCCTACGGCTCTGGGGCTAGCAGCCCAGTCCCGCTGGCACTGTAGCCGTCTGATGAGACACTGCCACGAAGAGCGCATAACGCCCGGGTGGTGGCCCGGGGTGGCGGTGATCGTCAGCACGAACGGGGCCTTCTCGTGCGGCCCGTCCATTCGGGTCAGACGACGCATGTAGCTGGTGCGCTTGCTGGCGTGCCGGAACTGGTGGGCCTCGTCGATCACCGCCACATCGACCTTGAGGCGAGGGCGCCCGTTCCGGGCCATGAGCTTGCCCAGGCTGTCCGAGGACATGATGATCCAGCGCAGGTCGTCGTCACACTGGTTGTCGTCACCCAGTGCTGCGATGGTGCGCCGCCACGACGGGATGGTGATGCGGGCTGGCCGATCCACCGTCACCAGGATCGTGCGGGCGCCGCGCAACTTCGCGATGCCCTTCGCCGCGGCCACCGCAACCAGGGTCTTGCCGGTGCCCACATCGTTGGCCAGATGAACTTGTCGGAACTGGCGCTGGGCGGCAGCGACGATCGCGTCCACGTCCGCGTGTTGCTCTGGGCGCAGCGTCATCGGTGCAGCGGTCGCGCCCGGGCCCTCGCTGCCGTTGAGCTCGTCCTCCAGCCACCGCAGGTAGGAGCAGGGCTTGCTGGCGTAGGGCTCCAGTGGGCTCGGCAGGGCGGTACCGACGTAGGCGTGCGCGGTGAGCGACTTGTAGTAGGTCACCCCGGCCGGCGTCCCGCCGCCCAGTCCTCCCCACGGGAGCTCCAGCAGCCACACCCGCTGGCCGGGAGGGATAGACGGAACCGCCGGCGCCGCGGCGGGCCGCTTCTTGGCTGACGTCGCCCGCCTGGGGCTCGACTTGCGCCTGGCCGTGGCCTTGCGTGAGGACCGGGTCGCCATCAGAGTGCTGCCGCGTCTCGGGCGGTGACGAGGGCGGGTGAGTCCACAGCGTTCTCCTGGGTGGTCCTGGCGGCGTCGGGCTCACTGTAGGGGCCGGGTCCGTCATCGCCGGGGTGGCCCGGTGCCGGGACGCCGTGGGGGAGGGTAGGTGGCCGGGGGCGGGGGCGAGTCCGCCGGTCGGGGACAGAGCTCCAGTTCGACGACGACGCTGACCCGCCGAGGCCAGAATTCCTGCCACGGATCAGTTCACAGTGACGGCAGGACCTCGCTTGGGGCGCCGAGTTGGCATATTCTGCCAACAGGGGTGATGAGTATGCCAACACGGAATGTTGTTCTCGGCCAGCAGCAACACGAGTTAGTTGATCAGCTGGTGGCATCCGGGCGCTACCAGAACGCCAGCGAGGTATTGCGCGAAGGGCTTCGGCTGTTGGAGCGACGCGATGCTGAGGATGCGGCCAGGCTCGCCGCGCTGCGTGCAGCTGCCGATCAGGGGTGGGCTGACGTGGCGGCGGGTCGCTATGTGGATGTCGATGAGGCGGGCCTTGACGACCTCATCGCAGACATCGGTGCACTGGCTGTGGCCGACGGTCAAACACCTGGCTGATGGCGACGTTTCGTCTCTCAGAGAGCGCACGTGAAGACATTGCGTCGATTCTGTGGTGGTCGTATGAGCAGTTCGGCGACCAGGCCCAGAAGCGGTATGAAGCACTGATCGTTGCGGCACTCAGGGATGCGGCCTCCGCCTCTGACAATCCCGGTCTGGTCGAGCGTCCGGAGCTCGGGGAGGGGGTCGTGTCGTGGCACCTGTCGAATAGTCGCCGTCGATCAAGCGGTGGGAGTGTCAGCCGGCCCCGGCACTTTCTCGTCTGCCGATTCGACGGTGAAGTTCTCGTGGTCGGCAGGGTTCTCCACGACGCGATGGACGTGGGCCAGCACGTCGATCCTGCTCGCGTGTGGAGCTGAGCGGGGGCGGCCGGGGAGCAGTGCGCGCCCGGAATGGACCAGCCTCGGCGCGCACCCGGGCTGGCGGCGTACAGACGGAGCGCATACCCGTGGAGGGAGAGGGTGAGCACCCCCCGGCGCAGCCTCGGCCCGCCCTGTAGACCGACGTGGAACAATGGCCCCCGGTACTGCAACCACCCAGCGCGGTGCCGGCCCAGAGACGAACCACGAACTTCCCCAAGGAGCACAGATGGCGCTTATCGAGCAGGTCGGAGCCCGGGAGATCCTCGATTCGCGAGGCAACCCCACCGTTGAGGTAGAGGTGCTTCTGGACGACGGCTCGTTCGGACGGGCCGCGGTGCCCTCGGGTGCCTCGACCGGTGCCCACGAGGCCGTGGAGCTCCGCGACTCCGACGACCGCTACCTGGGCAAGGGCGTCACCAAGGCCGTCGAGGCCGTGCTGGACGTGCTCGCCCCGGCCGTGATCGGCATCCCCGCCGAGGAGCAGCGCCTGGTCGACGAGGCCCTCCTCGACGCCGACGGCACGGACAACAAGTCCCACGTCGGCGCCAACGCCATCCTGGGAGTCTCGCTCGCCGTGGCCCGCGCCGCCTCCGAGGCCGCCGGCCTGGAGCTGTACCGCTTCATCGGCGGCGCCAATGCGCACGTCCTGCCCGTGCCCATGATGAACATCCTCAACGGCGGCGCCCACGCGGACTCGGGCGTGGACGTGCAGGAGTTCATGATCGCCCCCATCGGCGCGCCCACGTTCCGTGAGGCCCTGCGCATGGGCGCTGAGGTGTACCACCACCTCAAGGCCGTGCTCAAGGACAAGGGCCTGTCGACCGGCCTGGGCGACGAGGGCGGCTTCGCCCCGTCGGTGGACTCCACCAAGGCCGCGCTCGACGTGATCGTGGAGGCCATCGAGAAGGCCGGGTACACCCTCGGTACCGACGTGGCGCTCGCGCTGGACGTCGCAGCCACCGAGTTCTACAAGGACGGCAAGTACCACTTCGAGGGTAAGCAGCTCTCCGCCGCCGAGATGGCCGACGTCTACGCCGACCTGGTGGCCAACTATTCCCTGGTCTCCATCGAGGACCCGCTCGACGAGGACGACTGGGAGGGCTGGACCACCCTCACCGAGATGATCGGCGACAAGGTCCAGATCGTGGGCGACGACCTCTTTGTCACCAACCCCCAGCGCCTGGCCGACGGCATCGCCAAGGGCGCGGCCAACGCGCTGCTGGTCAAGGTCAACCAGATCGGCACCCTCACCGAGACCCTGGACGCCGTCGAACTGGCGCATCGCAACCGCTACGCCTCGATGATGTCGCACCGCTCGGGCGAGACCGAGGACACGACCATCGCCGACCTCGCGGTGGCCTGCAACTGTGGCCAGATCAAGACCGGCGCCCCGGCCCGCTCGGAGCGCGTGGCCAAGTACAACCAGCTGCTGCGCATCGAGGAGATGCTCGGGGACGCCGCCCGGTACGCCGGCGCCGGCGCCTTCCCGCGCTTCAACGCCTGAGCCAGGCCATCGGGTCGCGCGGCCCAAGAAAGCACCGCCCCAGTAGGTAGGTAGTCGAGAGGAGGGCTCATGGCTCGCCCACCGCGCCCTTCTGATCGCCGGGGCGACGGCCGCGATCGGTCGTCGTCCCGGCGTCCCGGCGAGGCATCGGGGCCCATCCGCCGGGCCCCGCAGCGGGGTCGCACCCGCGGTGAGTCACCTGTCGACCCCACCCGCAGGCAGACGCCCCAGCGGCGCACACCGAGCCG
>NZ_JAALEB010000279.1:0-15452 GCF_014145165.1 Dietzia sp. Cai40
GCCGGGAGGCGCTGGCCGGGGCCGGCGTGGTCGCCGCCGCGGGCGCGGTGGGGGTCACCCTGCTCGCCGACCCCGCTCCGGTCTGGGCCAACCCCACGCGACCGGTCGCCGACGACCTCGACGTCTACGTTCTCGTCACCGACGGGATGCGGCCCGACGAGCTCACTCCAGTGCAGGCCCCCACCCTGCACCGGTGGGCCTCGGAGGGGACCAGGTTCACCGACGCGTCGTCGGTGATGATCGCCGAGACGCTCCCCAACCACGCGGCGATGGTCTCCGGGGTCCTGCCCGAGCGCAACGGGGTTCCCGCCAACTCGATCTGGGACCACGCCGCCGGAACCGACCGGACGCTCGACCGGCCCGACGATCTCCGCGCGCCCACCGTGCTCGACCGGATCCGCACCGAGGCGGGCCTGACCACCGCGAGTGTCCTGAGCAAGGACTACCTCCACGGACTGTTCGGCGGGCGCGCGAGCGTCCAGTGGGCGCCGTTCCCGCTCGTGCCAATCACCGACCACTCCCTCGACTGGTTCACCATCGAGGCCCTCAAGCAGACCATCACCGACCACGCCCCCCGGATGACCTTCGTCAACCTCGGTGACATGGACCGCTTCGGACACATGGACCTGTCGGGGACCTCCCTGCGACTGGCGCGCAACCAGGCGGTCGCCAACTCCGATCACAAGCTCTGGGACCTCGAGCAGTTCCTCCGCTCGACCGGCCGCTGGGAGCGCTCGGTGGTCATCGTCCTGGCCGATCACGGGATGGACTGGTCGGAGCCGCTGAGCCTGATCAGCGCGGCCGGTGCGATCGAGGCGGACCCGGCGATCCGAGGGCGGTTCGGAATCGCCCAGAACGGCGGGGCGGATACGTTCGCCTACCTCGGTCCCGCTCACGAGCGCGACGCCTCGCTGCGGCGACTGCGTGAGGTCGTGGGCGCGCTGCCGGGGGTCAACCGACTCTACGATCCGGCCGAGCTCTCGCTGGGTCGACTCGGCGGTGACCTGGTGGCCACGTGCCATCCCGGATGGCGCTTCTCCGACCCCACCCCGTTCTCCAACCCGATCCCCGGCAACCACGGGCACGAGGTCACCCTGGGGATCCCGTTCTTCGTCGGTGGCGGGCACCGGATCGTGCGTCGGGGCGGCACCGTCGACCGCCCGGTCCGCACACTCGACGTGGCACCGACCGTCGCCCGGCTGTTCGGCCTGGACCACGCGGGGATGGACGGCCGCCCGGCGCTCGAGGCGTTCCACCTCTGAGGCCGAGGCGGCTGGTCGGGCGGCTACCCGGCTGACGCGGGCTCCGCCTGGGTCCCCTGACCGCGGGTCACGGGCTTGGCGTCGATTCCCGACTCCTTGCGCTGCTGCGTGGTGATGGGCGCGGGAGCGTCGGTGAGCGGGTCGACACCGCCGCCGGACTTCGGGAAGGCGATGACGTCGCGGATGGAATCGGTGCGGGCCAGCAGCGCACAGATGCGGTCCCACCCGAACGCGATGCCGCCGTGCGGCGGCGCGCCGTAGGAGAAGGCGTCGAGGAGGAAGCCGAACTTCTCCTGCGCCTCCTCCTGCGAGATTCCCATGACTCCGAACACCCGCTCCTGGACGTCCTTGCGGTGGATGCGGATGGACCCGCCGCCGATCTCGTTGCCGTTGCACACGATGTCGTAGGCGTACGCCAGGGCCGAACCCGGGTCGGTGTCGAAGGTGTCCAGGTGCTCCGGCTTGGGGGAGGTGAACGCGTGGTGCACGGCGGTCCACGCCCCCGAGCCCACCGCCACGTCACCGGCGGCCGTGGCGTCGTCGGCGGGCTCGAACATGGGCGCGTCGACCACCCAGGTGAACGCCCACGCCTCCGGGTCGATCAGTCCGAGCTTGTCCGCGATCTCACCGCGGGCCGCACCGAGGAGCGCACGGGTGGACTTGACCCCTCCGGCGCCGAAGAAGATGCAGTCACCTGGCTCCGCGCCGACGTGCGCGGCGATCCCGGCGCGCTCCGCCTCCGACAGGTTCTTGGCCACGGGGCCGCCGAGCTCGCCGTCCTGGCCGACGAGGATGTAGGCCAGGCCCTTTGCCCCGCGCTGCTTGGCCCACTCCTGCCACGCGTCGAGCTGACGCCGGGGCTGCGACGCCCCGCCCTTCATGACCACCGCGCCGACATAGGGAGCCTTGAACACCCGGAACGGTGTCTCGGCGAAGAACCCGGTGCACTCGACCAGCTCGATGTCGAACCGCAGGTCCGGCTTGTCCGAACCGAAGCGACGCATCGCCTCGTCATAGGTCATGCGCGGGATCGGCGTGGTGATCCGGTAACCGGCGGTGGCCCACACCTCGGTGAGGATCTCCTCGGCGATCGCGATGACGTCGTCCTGGTCGACGAAGCTCATCTCCACGTCCAACTGGGTGAACTCCGGTTGCCGGTCCGCGCGGAAATCCTCGTCCCGGTAGCAGCGGGCGATCTGGTAGTACTTCTCCATCCCGGCCACCATGAGGAGCTGCTTGAACAGCTGGGGAGACTGCGGGAGGGCGTAGAAGGTGCCCGGCTGGAGCCGCGCGGGGACCAGGAAGTCGCGCGCACCCTCGGGGGTCGACCGGGTCAGCGTCGGGGTCTCGATCTCCACGAAGTCGTGGCGGGCCATGACGCCCCGGGCGGCGGAGTTGACCTTCGACCGCAGCCGTAGCGCGGACCCGGGCCCCTCGCGACGGAGGTCGAGGTACCGGTGACGGAGGCGCGCCTCTTCACCCACCTCGTCGTCGAGCTGGAACGGCAGGGCCGCGGACTCACCGAGCACCTCGAACGAGACCACGTCGACCTCGACCTCACCCGAGGCGAGGTTCGGGTTCTCCGACCCCTCGGGGCGGCGGTCCACGACGCCGGTGACGGAGACGCAGAACTCGTTGCGCAGACGGTGCGCACGCTCGGCGATCTCCTCGGAGCGGAACACCACCTGACACACACCGGTGGAGTCGCGGAGGTCGACGAAGATGACCCCGCCGTGATCCCGGCGGCGCGCGACCCAGCCGGCCAGGGTGACGGTGTCCCCCGCGTCGGCGGCTCGGAGTTGGCCGGCGGAATGGGTGCGCAGCACTGCGGTGGTCCTTTCATCGGGAGACTTCTGGTGGTCTGCGAGGGACCGTCGGACCCACCGCGATCTGGACGGCGGTCTGTCCCGGGCTCTGACGGGGCACAGTCTACGTCCACCGGCGTCGGTTCCCGGTGTCGGCTGCGACAGCGACTCGGCTGCCAATACAGTGTCCCTCGACCGCGGAGGGGCGCGAGCCGGGCTGGACCGGCGACCGACGGGGACGAAGGGCGGCGGACATGACGTTCCGGCAGGGCGGGAGCCTGGACACCAGTGGGGTCTCCGGCGGGGGCCGCGGCGGGCGAGGGGGCCGGCGCGGGATGGCGGTCGGCGGGGGCGTGGGCGGTCTCGCCATCGTCCTGGTCGCGCTCTTCCTGGGCGTCGATCCGGGGCAGCTCGGTCTGGAGAGCGGCGACACCGGCGGCCGGCAGTCCGAATCGGCGCAGCGGTTCCAGACCCACATCGACCAGTGCGACCTCCGGCAGGCCAACACGGATACGGTCTGCCGGATCGTCGCCACCACGGAGAGCCTCGAGGACGTCTGGGGCACCCAACTCCCCGACCAGGTCGGGATGCGGTGGGTCCAGCCACACACCACCATCTTTACCGGCGACGTCGACACCGCCTGCGGCGCGGCCTCCTCCGACGTCGGGCCGTTCTACTGCCCGGCGGACCAGGACGTCTACATCGACCCGGCCTTCTTCGACGAGGTCCTGGTCGGTCGGCTCGGGGGCTCACCCGCCGGCGCGGCCCAGATGTACGTCGTCGCGCACGAGTTCGGGCACCATCTGCAGACGATGCTCGGTGACATCCGCCGATCCCAGCAGGATCCGCAGGGCGCGTCCTCGGGCGCGGTCCGGGTCGAGCTCCAGGCCGACTGCTACGCCGGGCTGTGGGCCCACTACGCCACCTCGACCCCCGGTCCCGACGGCGGGGAGCCACTGCTGGAGAGCCTGACCCCGCGCGACGTCGACGCGATCATCCAGACCGCCGAGGCGATCGGGGACGACCACATCCAGCGGTCCGGCGGCGCCCGGGTCGACCCCGACTCGTGGACCCACGGCTCGTCGGAGATGCGGCGCCAGTGGTTCCTGACCGGGTACGACCAGGGGTCCGTGGAGGCCTGCGACACCTTCGGCGCGCGGGTGTGATCCCGCGGGGGCGGATCAGGGAGTGACGAGACCGGTGACGTGGGGCACGACCGAGTCCAGCGGGACCGGGGTCTGCTCACCAGTGGACATCGTCTTGACCACGACGGTGCCCGACGCCAGCTCGTTCTCGCCCACGACGAGGGTGACGGCGGCCCCCGACCGGTCGGCGGCCTTGAACGCGCCCTTCATACCGCGGTCGCCGTAGGCCATGTCCGCGCGCAGACCGGCGCGACGGAACTCGGCCAGCACGGGCACCAGCGCGGCCCTGGCCGGCGCGCCGAGAGCGACGCCGTACACGTCCACCCGGCCGCCGGAGGCGTGGTCGATCCCCTCCGCCTGCAGCGCGAGCATCGTGCGGTCGACGCCGATACCGAACCCGATTCCGGACAGAGCCTGGCCCCCGAGTTGCTCCATCAGTCCGTCGTAACGACCACCGCCGCCGATCCCGGACTGGGCGCCGAGGCCGTCGTGGACGAACTCGAACGTGGTCTTGGTGTAGTAGTCCAGGCCTCGGACCATCCGGGGATTGACCTCGTAGGCCACGCCGAGGGCGTCGAGGTGTGACCTGACTTCGGCGAAGTGCGCGGCGCTCTCCTCGGACAGGTGGTCGATCATCAGCGGGGCGCCCGAGAGCTGCGCGCGGACCTCCGGGCGCTTGTCGTCGAGGACGCGCAGCGGGTTGACCCGTGCGCGTTCCCGCGTGGCCTCGTCGAGGTCCAACCCGGCGAGGAACGCCTGCAGCCGTTCCCGGTAGGCGGGCCGGCATGAGTCGTCCCCGAGCGAGGTGAGCTCCAGCCGGAACCCGGTCAACCCGAGGGACCGGAAGGCCTCGTCCGCCACCGCGATCACCTCGGCGTCGAGGGCGGGGTCGTCGATCCCGATCGCCTCGATTCCGACCTGCTGCAACTGCCGGTACCGGCCGGCCTGGGGACGCTCGTAGCGGAAGAACGGGCCGGCGTAGCAGAGCTTGACGGGCAGCTGACCGCGGTCCAGGCCGTTCTCGATGACCGAACGCATCACGCCGGCGGTCCCCTCGGGCCGGAGGGTGACGCTCCGTCCGCCACGGTCTTCGAACGAGTACATCTCCTTGGAGACGACGTCGGTGGACTCCCCCACCCCACGGGCGAACAACGCCGTGTCCTCGAAGATCGGCAGCTCGATGTGCCCGTAGCCCGCCCGCCGGGCGGCGGTGGTGATCGCATCCCGGACCGCGACGAACGCGGCGGAGGTCGGGGGGACGTAGTCGGGCACCCCCTTCGGTGCCTTGAGCGCGGTTTTCTTCTGGGTGCCGGTCACGTGTGGTGGGTCCTTGCGTCTCTCGGTGGGTGGTTCGGGGAGGGGGTTCTAGAGGTCACGCAGGAACGGGTTGGACCGCCGTTCCCGGCCGACGGTGGTCGAGGGTCCGTGCCCGGGGAGCACCACCGCGTCGTCGTCCAGCGTGAGGAACTTCTTGGCGATCGACTGCATGAGCACATCGGTGTCGCCCGCGGGCAGGTCGGTACGGCCGACCCCGTCCTGGAACAGCACATCGCCCCCGAGCACGACCGTTCGCCGGCCCTCCTCGGTGTCGACGACGATCCGGAAGGACACCGACCCCGGGCTGTGTCCGGGCACGTGGTCCACGTCGAAGGTCATCGCCCCGAAGCGCAGCGTGTCACCGTCGAAGACCTCGATGACCTCCGCCGGCTCCGTGAAGGCGATGTCCTTGAGCATCGCGGACAGGTCGAGCGACAGCCCCTGACCCGGATCCGAGAGCATGACACGGTCCTCCGGGTGGATGTACGCCGGCACGCCGTAGTGGTCCGCGACCTGCTGGGCGTTCCAGATGTGGTCCAGGTGGCCGTGGGTCAGCAGTACCGCCCGGGGCTTCAAGCCCGCCTCGGAGACCTGCCTGCGCACCTGGTCCTCGGCGTCCTGGCCCGGGTCGACGATCACGCAGTCCCCCGCGGCGTCGGACACGATGTAGCAGTTGGTCTGGAACATCCCGGCTGGGAACCCGATGATCTGCACGTCCCGTACTCCTTTTCTCGATCGCCCACGACGTCCGTCGCGAACTGCCGGTCCGACTGGGCGGTACACCGGAGTGGTGTTCAGCCGTCTCGGCCCGACCTGGTAGACAAGACCCCTGGGCTGGAGCGCTGTGGTCTGCTCTGTGAGTCCCCACCGCGGCGTCAGCCGACTGTTCCAGCCTAGTCCAGGTACCCAGGAGGGTCAGTGTCCACCAACCAGGAACGCCGAGCAGAGGCGCGTCAACGCCTGCGCGAGCAGATGGAGGCGCAGGCCCGCCGTGAGAAGCAACTCAAGATCGTCGCGGCGTCGGTCGTCGTCGCGGTCCTGCTGGGGATCGTCGGGGTGGTCGCATGGATCAACTACGACCGCAAGCGCGCGGAGGAGTACGCCGCCAACTGGCTGACCTGCGAGTACCCCACCGACACCGAGACCCCCGAGCCGCTCGACCCCGCGGAGTTCGAGGATCAGGGCGCCGAGGTGGTGGCGGAGGTCGAGGAGTTCAACGCGCAGGTCGAGACCGTCAACGACACCAAGCGTGACGCCGAGCCGCCGTCGGGCGACCAGGCCAGGCAGGGCCTGGCGGAGATCACCATCACCACCGACCGCGGTGAGATCCCGATCACGCTCGATCGGTCCGGCGCCCCCTGCAATGTCGCCAGCTTCGTCCACCTGGCCGAGCAGCGGTACTTCGACGACACCGAGTGCCACCGCCTGACCGTCTCGGAGGAGGAGCCCGGTCTGTCGGTCCTCCAGTGCGGTGACCCCACGGGGACCGGCCTGTCCGGTCCCGGCTACTCCGTGGTCGACGAGCCGCCCGCCGCGGATACCCTCGAGCTCGCCGACGACGGTTCGGGCGCCGCCATCTACCCCCGTGGCACCGTCGCCATGGCCAAGTCGCAGGCCCCCGACAGCGCCGGGAGCCAGTTCTTCCTGGTGTACGAGGACTCCGCACTCCCGCCGGAGTACACCGTCATGGGAACGGTCGGGGACTCGGGCCTCGAGGTCCTCGACGACATCGCCGAGACCGGTGTGAGGAGCGATGACCCGACCGACCGGGACAACCAGGTCCCGCGGCGCCCCGTCACGATCGAGACCGTGGTCGTCGACGCCCAGTCGGGGCTCCCCGAGAGGTGAGGCCCGGGGGCCGGGACATCCGGCTCAGTTCGACGTCATCCGGTTGACGTCGAAGACCCCCTCGACACCTCGGACCGTCTGCAGGACGTGTCCGAGGTGTTTGGGGTCGGCCATCTCGAAGGTGAACCGCGAGATCGCCACCCGATCGTCCCCCGCCGTCTGGACGGACGCGGACAGGATGTTGACCTTCTCGTCCGCCAGCACCTTGGTCACGTCCGACAGGAGCCGGTGTCTGTCGAGCGCCTCCACCTGGATCGCCACCAGGAACACCGCACCCGGCTGGGGTGCCCATTCGACCTTGACCAGGCGCTCGGGCTCGCGGTGCAGGTCGGAGGCGTTGGTGCAGTCGGTGCGGTGGACGCTCACCGTGCCGCCGCGGGTGATGAACCCGAGGACCTCGTCGCCGGGCACCGGCATGCAGCAGCGGGCGAGTTTGGCGTGCACGTCCTTGACCCCGCCCACGAGGATCCCGGGACCCGCCGGCGCGGGCCGGTTCGAGGTGATGTTCTTGTCCCGCGAGCGGTCCGCCAGCTCCTCGGTGACCTCGTCGGCCCCCCCGTGGGCGGCGACGAGCCGACCCACGATCTGCTTGGCGGAGACGTGGTTCTCCCCGATCGCCGTGTAGAGCGCGGTGACGTCGGCGAACCCCAGCTCCCGTGCGACACCGGCGAGTGACTCGTTGGAGAAGACCCGGTGGACGGGTACCCCCCCGCGCCGTACCTCCCGGGTGATGAGGTCCTTTCCGCGTTCGAGAGCCTCCTCGCGCCGCTCCTTGGCGAACCACTGGCGGATCGAACTCTTGGCCCTGCCGGACACGACGAACTTCTGCCAGTCCAGGCTGGGGCCCGCGTTGGGGTCCTTGGAGGTGAAGACCTCGACGACCTCGCCGTTCTCCAGCGGCTTCTCGAGCGCCACGAGCTTGCCGTTGACGCGCGCGCCGATGCACCGGTGGCCGACCTCCGTGTGGACGGCGTAGGCGAAGTCCACGGGGGTCGCGCCGACGGGCAGGTTGATCACGTCGCCCTTCGGCGTGAAGACGAAGATCTCCTTGCTGGTCATCTCGAACCGCAGGGAGTCGAGGAACTCGCCCGGGTCGGCGGCTTCACGCTGCCAGCTCAGCAGTTGGCGCATCCACGCCATCTCGTCCACCTCGGCGGGGTCTCCGTGGTGCTTGCCGCGGGTCTCCTTGTACCGCCAGTGCGCCGCGATCCCGTACTCGGCGTTGCGGTGCATCTCGTGGGTCCGGATCTGGATCTCCAACGGCTTGCCATCGGGCCCGATCACGGTGGTGTGGAGCGAGCGGTAGACGCCGAACCTCGGCTGCGCGATGTAGTCCTTGAACCTCCCCGGCATGGGCTTCCACGTGGAGTGCACCACGCCGATCGCGGCGTAACAGTCCCGCACGTCCTCGCACAGCACGCGGATGCCCACCAGGTCGTGGATCTCGTCGAACTCGCGTCCCCGGACGATCATCTTCTGGTAGATCGACCAGTAGTGCTTGGGGCGGCCCTCGACCCGGGCCTGGATGTGGGCGTTCTCCAGCTCGGCCCTGACCCGGTTGATCACCGTGCCCAGGTACACGTCCCGACTGGGCGCCCGGTCGGCGACCAGTCGCACGATTTCCTGGTACTTCTTGGGTTCCAGGGTCGCGAAGGCGAGGTCCTCGAGCTCCCACTTCACGGTGGCCATGCCGAGGCGGTGGGCCAACGGCGCGATCACCTCGAGCGTCTCGCGAGCCTTCTTGACCTGCTTCTCCGGAGGGAGGAAGCGCATGGTCCGCATGTTGTGCAGGCGGTCGGCGACCTTGATCACCAGGACCCGCGGGTCATGCGCCATCGCGATGATCATCTTGCGGATCGTCTCCGCCTCGGCCGCCTCGCCGAAGTCGACCTTGTCCAGCTTGGTGACCCCGTTGACCAGATGGGCGACCTCGTCCCCGAAATCCGAGGCGAGGGACTCGAGGGAGTAGTCGGTGTCCTCCACGGTGTCGTGCAGCAGCGCCGCCACGAGAGTGGTGGTGTCCATGCCCATCTCGGCGCAGATGGTCGCGACCGCCAGCGGATGGGTGATGTAGGGGTCGCCCGACTTGCGGAACACACCCTGGTGTTGGCGTTCGGCGAGTGCATAGGCGCGTGCCAGCAGCGCCACGTCGGCCTTGGCGTGGTGGATCCGGTGTACACGGACGAGGGGCTCGAGAACGGCGGGCGTGGACGTCACCGTCAACCCGGAGGTGAGGCGTCGCGCCCACCTGGCCCGGACGCGTCTGCCGGCGGAGGGCCGCGCACCCGGGATCACGGGCAGGGGCTGCGTGTTGGGTTGGGGCTGCTCCGCGGGCACGGGCTGCGGGCCGGCGCCGACGTTCGCGGCGGGATCCTGGCGATTGGTCATGCCGGCTCCTCCCTCCGGGTCCGATCCGTCAACGACGGGCGGTGGTCACGCGACCGTGAGGCAGGTCAGCGGTGTGCCGGCCAGTCTATCCCTACCCCCGAGACCGGGGACCTCGAGCACCACGGACAGCCCCGCCACCACGGCGCCGCAGTCATCGAGGAGACCGACGGCCGCCCCGAGGGTGCCCCCCGTGGCCAGGACGTCGTCCACCACGAGCACCCGCTTCCCGCGGAGGTCGAGACCGTCGGCGGGGAGTTCCAACGTCGCCGCCCCGTACTCGAGTTCGTACGAGCGTGAGTGCACGGGCGGCGGGAGCTTGCCCGCCTTGCGGATGGCCAGCACCCCGGTGTGCAGCTGCACCGCGACCGCACCGGCCAGCAGGAAGCCGCGGGCATCCAGCCCCGCCACGTAGTCCACCGAGCCGATCTCGTGGCTCGCGACGAGCCCCGCCACCACCGCGTCGAAACCGTCGGGGTCGGCCAGAACCGGTGTGAGGTCGCAGAACTGCACCCCGGCCGCCGGGAAGTCCTCCACCCTGCGCATCAGTCTCTCGACGGCGGCGATGATCGCCGGCGACACCTCTGTGGCCGTGGGGTCCGTCATGCGGTAGTCCCGACCTTCTCCCGGCGGGCCAGGACCTTGGCGGTCTGGCGCTTGGTGTCAGGGTCGTGTTCCTTGAGGAGCACCAGCAGCGGTGTCGCGAGGAAGATCGACGAGAACGTCCCAGTGATGATCCCGACCACCTGGACGATCGCCAGGTCCAGCAGGGTGCCCACCCCGAGGATCCAGACCGCGACGACGAGCAGGGCCAACAGCGGCAGGATGCCGATGATGGTGGTGTGGATCGATCGCATGAGTGTCTGGTTGACGGCCAGGTTGGCCTCTTCCGCATAGGTGCTGCTCGACGAGTGTTTGGCCCCGCGGGTGTTCTCCTCCACCTTGTCGAACACGATGACCGTGTCGTAGAGGGAGAACCCGAGGATGGTGAGCAGGCCGATGACCGTGGCGGGAGAGACCTCGAATCCCAGGAGCGAATAGATCCCCGCCGTGGTGATGACGTCGAAGAAGAGCGCGACCACGCCGGCGACCGACATGCGCCACTCGAAGCGCAGCGCCATGTACCCGAACACGATCACGATGAACACCACGAGGGCGATGATCGCCTTCTCGGTGACCTGCCCGCCCCAGCTCTCGCTGCGTGCCGAATCGCCGATCGCCTCGATCGAGACCTCGCCGCTCGCCGCGACGGGCTGGAACTCCTCGAGGAGTGCGAGCTTGGTCGCGTAGATCTCGTCACTGGTGAGGAACCCGGTCTCCACCTCGACGATGCGCGCGTTCCCGGCGCCGACGACCTGGACCGTCTGGGGTTCCTGACCGATCGTCTCCTCGACGACGACGGCCACCCGGCCGGTGTCCGCATCCCCCGCCGGCATCGTCAACTTGGTGCCGCCGGTGAAGTCGATCCCGAAGGTGAACCCCCGGAAGATGATGCTCGCCAGGCAGATCGCGACGATGACGCCGGTGAGGAGGAAGTACAGGCGGCGCTTCTGGACGATGGGGAAGGCGCCGGTGCCGGTGTAGAGGCGGTTGAACAGACTCTCCGGCTGGTCGGGTCCGGTGGTGTCGGTGGTGTCGGTCGTTCCCGGGGCGCTCATCGGCCCTCCTCCTCGGAGTCGTCGCGGCGCGGCAGGATCATCGTCACGCCCGGGGTCGCCGGTCCCGGGTCCGAGGGCGGTCCGTCCGGACCGCGCACGGTCGCCGACACACCCCGGGTGCCACCGGAACCCGAATCGGCTCCGGCCTTCTCGGCGTCCTGCTCGAGGCGGCGCCGCTCGGCGGAGTCGACCCGCAGGGCCTCCATCCGGCCGAGGCCGTTGGCCCATGGTTTGGTGAACAACGGCTTCGTGGAGGCCAGGTAGACGAGCGGCCACAGCACGGTGAAGGCCACGAGGACGTCCATGACGGTGCTCAGCGCCAGGGTGAAGGCGAATCCGCGGACCTCACCGGTGGCCAGGAGGTACAGCACCACGGCGCCGATCAGGCTCACCACGTTGCCGGTGATGATGGTGCGACTGGCGCTTTTCCACGCCCTGGGTACCGAGGATCTGAACCGGTGTCCGTCGCGGAGTTCGTCCTTGATCCTCTCGAAGAAGACGACGTAGGAGTCCGCGGTCATACCGATACCGATGATCAGGCCCGCCACACCGGCCAGGTCGAGGCTGTAGTCCACCGTGTACCCGAGGAACACGAGCATCACGTAGGTGATCAGGAAGGAGATGGCGAGGGAGAGGAACGCGATCACGCCGAGCAGCCGGTAGTACACGACCGTGTACAGCAGCACAAGCAGGAAACCGATCGCGCCGGCGAGCAGTCCGGCCTCGAGGGAGGCCAGACCCAGCGAGGCGGGCACGTTGTCGACGTTCGGGTCCTCGAAGGAGATCGGCAGCGCACCGAACCGGAGGTTCGCGGCGAGCGCGGCCGCCTCGTCCATCGTGAAACTGCCGGTGATCGAGGTGGCCGATCCGACCGGTGTCACGCCCTGGACCACCGGGGCGCTGATGACCTCACCGTCGAGGAGGATGGCGATCTGACGCTGCAGGTTCTCCTGGGTCAGTCGCGACCACGTGGCGCTCCCCTGCTGGCCGGGGCCGGCGTTGAAGCGGAACGAGACCTCGTTCTGGCCGGCCTGTTGGCTGAATCCGGAGCCCACCGAGTCCTTGACGATCTGTTGGCCGTCGAGGCGCTCCCCGTCCTCCGGCTCACCGATGAGCAGCGGCACCGGGCCGAGCACGTACTTCGCTCCCTCGCCGCACGCGATCAACGCCTGGGCCTGGTCCTCGAAGCCCGCGGTGATCTCCCTCTCGGGGCACCGGAACTCCGGGAGGCGTTGGGCGAGTTCCTGCGGATCGCCCTGCCGGACCTCGAGGGCCTCCTCCACCGCCCGGGCGACCGCCTCTCGGTCACCGACCGCGGCGTCGACGGGTTCGACGTCCCCCTCGGCGACCGGCTGGACCTCGAGGACGGGGCGGATCGTCAGCTGCGAGGTGGTCCCGAGGTCACGGGCCTGGCTCGAGTCCTCGCCGGGCACCGTGAGGACGATGTTGCTCCCCTCGATGACCACCGAGGTCCCGGCCACGCCGAGCCCGTCGACGCGATCGCGGATGATGTCCTGGGCCAGGCGGAGGTCCTGCTCGTCCGGCTGCCCGATGGGGATCAGGGTGACCCGCGTGCCGCCCTGCAGGTCGATACCGAGCTTGGGTGTGAGGCCCCTCTCGGCCACGGCGAACGCGGCGAGGAAGAGGATGAAAAACACCAGGGAGAAGACGGACAGCAGTGCCCAGGGCCTGGGGCGGGCATCTACGCGTCGAGAACGGACTGGTGACACAGGTGATCTCTCTCGGTCTTCAGCAGAGGCCTCCGGCTGGACGGCCCCATCACACTACTCGCCGGTAGGCGGTCGTCAGGAACCAGCGCCGTCCGTCCCCGCGGCCGACCCGGGGGAGGTACCGGGGTCGAGCTTCTCGCGGATCACCCTGCGGTCCCACTGCGTCCGGACGCCGGGGGCGATCTCCAGGACCAGGCTCTCCTCGGCCACCGACACCACGGTCGCGTGCAGACCCGAGGTGGTGAGCACCTGATCGCCGACCGCGAGGGAGGCCTGCATCTCCTGCAGGTCCTTCATCGCCTTCCGCTGCTTGGAACTCTGGAAGAACATCAGCGCGATGAGCGCCAGGATCATGACGGGCAGCAGTAGTTCCAGTCCCATGCGGCGTCCTCTCGGTTCGGGACCCGTCGAGTCGGGGTCCGAAGGTGTCGGGTCCGGGCGGCGGACCGGTCCCGTTCGAGGATGCCACCTCCGTGGTCACCCGCGCGGGCCGGGTCCCGTCTCGGTCTCGACCGGGAGCATCGGTTCCTCCGGGTCGCGATTCGCGCGGCGCAGCCCCAGGTGCTCCCATGCCGCCGCGGTGGCCACGCGTCCCCGGGGGGTGCGCGCGAGCAACCCCGCACGGACGAGGAACGGTTCGCAGACCTCCTCCAGGGTGCTCGACTCCTCCCCCACGGCCACCGCGAGCGTGCTCAGACCGACGGGCCCGCCCTCGTGCTGGACCAGCAGCGCCCGCAGGACCGCACGGTCGAGCCGGTCCAGGCCCAACTCGTCGACCTCGTAGACGCGGAGTGCCGCGCGCGCGACGGGGACCGTGACCCGCCCGTCCGCCCGGACCTCCGCGTAGTCCCGCACGCGACGGAGCAGGCGGTTGGCTATCCGGGGCGTCCCGCGGGACCGCCCGGCGATCTCCGTCGCCGCCTCCGGCTCCACGGGGATCTCGAGGATCTCGGCCGCCCGGGACACGATTCTCGCCAGGTCCGCGTCCGAGTAGAAGTCCATGTGCGCGGTGAACCCGAACCGATCCCGCAACGGCCCGGTGAGCGCTCCGGACCGCGTGGTGGCCCCGACCAGGGTGAACGGGGCGATCTCGAGGGGAATCGAGGTGGCCCCCGGACCCTTGCCCACCATGATGTCGATCCGGAAGTCCTCCATCGCGAGGTACAGCATCTCCTCCGCCGGGCGCGCGATGCGGTGGATCTCGTCGATGAACAGGACGTCACCCTCGATGAGGTTGGAGAGCATGGCGGCGAGATCCCCCGGCCGCTCGAGAGCGGGCCCGGAGGTGATGCGGAGCGACCCGCCGAGCTCGGCCGCCACGATCATGGCGAGGCTGGTCTTCCCCAGGCCCGGAGGCCCGGAGAACAGCAGGTGGTCCGGGACCACACCACGACGGGTCGCCGCGGTGAGCACCAGCTCGAGCTGCTCGCGGACAGTCTCCTGCCCGATGAACTCACCCAGGTTCCGCGGGCGCAGGGCGCCCTCGACATCGGAGTCGAACGGGGTCGACGCCGCGGACAACTCGGCCTCCGCCCCGTCACCGGCCCCCGGCGTGAACGGCTCCTCGTCCCCGTGCCCGTACGGCCCCGTCATCAGCGCCTACCGAGTGAACGCAACGCCAGCCGCAGGGCCTCCGCCGGGCCGAGGTCCGGAGCGGTCGACAGGACGGCGGTCGCGGCCTTCTCCGCCTCCGTGGCGGAGAAGCCCAGTCCCTCGAGTGCGCCGGCCACCTCGGTCGCCGCCGGTCCACCCGGCATCCCCGGACCGCCGCCGCCGCCCACGGTGTCGTGCACCGGGCCGACCTTGTCCTTGAGTTCGAGCACCATCCGCTCGGCGGTGCGCTTGCCCACCCCGGGAACCCGCGTGAGCGCCTTGACGTCCTCGGTCCCCAGCGCTCTCACCAGCTGCTCGGGTTCGAGAGTGGCCAGGATGGCCAGAGCCAGACGCGGGCCGACGCCCGAGACCGTCTGGACCGTCGAGAAGAGGCGACGCGCATCGACAGAATCGAAGCCGTAGAGGGTCAGGGAGTCCTCGCGCACCACCAACTCGGTGTGCAGGGTCCCCTCGTCTCCCCGCCGCAGGCCCGCGAGCGCGGCCGGCGTCGCATGGACCAGGACGCCGACACCGCCGGCCTCCACCACGCAGCGGTCCAGACCGATCTCGGCCACCCTCCCCCTGATCGAGGCGATCACCAGCGCACTCCCTTCGTTCGAGCCATCGCCCGTGCCGCTGCCCGGGCGCGTTCCTGATCGGCGGAGCCGGTCCCACCCCGCGCCCGGCCGGCGTCGGCGGCCTCGGTCGC
>NZ_JAALEB010000027.1:0-7129 GCF_014145165.1 Dietzia sp. Cai40
GTCGCCGATCTGATCCGTCACGCCCGCGTGGGCGCGGCGGCTAGTCCGTACCCGACGCGGACGCGCTCGCTCGGTGAGCACTCCGTCCGCCAGCACTCAGTCGGCTCGCTCGTGGTCGAGACCGCGCGGGCAGATTCCGGCGTTTCCGAGGCTGTGGCGCAGGCACGGCGGGAGGTGATCGCCGCGGAGCTGGAGCGCAGACGGCTGGTGCAGGCCGCCCAGGAGGCCCGCCGGCAGGCAGAGTTTGATCGCGTCCAGGCCGAGCATGAGCGCGATGAGGCCGTACGCCGCGCTCGTGAACAGTCAGGCCCAGACCCGGATTTCCTGACGCTGGCAGTGATCGCCGTAGTGACAATGGAAATCACCGAGTACGAGCTGGCCGGTGTGCTCGACTCAGCGATTACCGACCGCCCCGACCTGTCGGCGGCTGATACCGCCGTCCTCGCAGGTGAGCGCAGGGTCGGCCTCACTGAGGAGGAACTGAAGACCGAAGTCGGCAGCGGATCGCGGGAAGTCGCCGGCGTCATCGACACCGGCGTAGGGACGCAAACTCCGTCCCAGCTCATCGCCCAGTCCGAACAGACAGCTCAGCCGGCCGCCGCCACTTTCGACAGCGCCGCGGTGTCCGTCGATACAGCCCCGGAGGTCGAGACCTCAGCAGAGGTCGGCTAAGAATGCCGCTAGTACTGCTGAGGACGTTCCCTAACCCTTGGTGACTCACCACGGGTCGGGTGCGGAATCGGTGCTGGCCCCCCACTCCGACTGCGGTCCGGATGTCGTCTCGGCGTCCGGGCCGCGCTCTTGTTCTGCGGACCGGTGGGTGAGATAGGACTCGGTGAAGTCGCTGACCGGTCCGGGGGTAGGCGGTGCGGTCAGGGCTGCTCGGGTGTCGGTGAGCCATGCGGTCAGTTCGGTGTCGGTGCCGAGGGTGCTGGGGGCTACGGCGGGCGGTTCGTCGGCTGTGTCGGCCTCGCGGGTCACGTGACGGATTCGGTGGGCAATGACTGCTGCGGGCGACTTCGCGTCCTCAAGGTTGTCGGTGGCCTCGGCCCAGATCTCGCGGGGGTCCAGGCCGGCGAGAACGGCTTCTGTCCAGGCGTGAGCGATCTCGTCTCCGAGCTCGTCGGTGGGGGAGTAGGCGCGGGGCAGGGCGTCGAGGTAGTCGGGCAGTGTCTGGGCGGTGAAGGCCTTGGCTGCCAGCTCGGCCCCGTGGCGGTAGAGCGCTTCCACACGCTCGGGGTCGGTGGCCTGGTCGTACTCGGTGCGCAGGGTTTGGGTTGCTGAAATCTGGCGAGTGTCGCGGGCCAGAACGGTATGCAGAACCTCGGTGGCGGTGGGTGCTTCCCGGTCGCCGGCCGAGTGCATGTGGCCGTCCTCCGCGCCGAGGTCGAGGACCGGCTCGCACACGGCGTAGGCGCGGTTCTCCTTCCTTCCTCGAGTCATCGCGACGTACAGGCCGGCGCGGTCCACGCTGGTGTCGATGACGGCGTGGGTGGTGTCGACGGTTGCGCCTTGGGAGCGGTGGATGGTGGCCGCGTATCCGAGGTGGATGTTCTTCTCCGCGTAGTCGGCTGGGATGAGCATGTCGTTGCCGGTGTTCTGGTCGCGGACGGCCAGGGAGCCGTCTTCAGCGAGTCCGGTGACGGTGAACAACTGTCCGTTGATGACTCGCCCGAGCGGGGTTCGGTCGGTCGAGTAGAGCATGGAGTTCTTGCGGGCGATGACGGTGTCCCCGACACCGACGGTGTCACCGCGGGACACAACTCTGGTGTGGGTGTCATCGACAATTCCGTCGGCGATCCTTTGTGCCCTGATGACTTCGTTGAGGGTGTCGACGTCTTCGTTTCGGGAGGCGATGATCAGTGAGCTGCGCCCGGCCTCCAGGTCGGAAAGATAGGCCTGAACGGCATCGGTGAGCATGGACTCGCGATGCCCACCGGTGACCCATCCGCGATCGGCGTACTGATCGAGTGCGGCGGTGTCTCCGAGCCGCAGTCCCAGGGTTGCTTCGGCTTGTTCGGTGTCTGCGCCCATGCGCATCACCTGTTCCAGTTCGACCGTGCCTGGTGTGCGGGTGATGTCGGCGAACAGGCCACCTGAGGTCACTGCGGATAGCTGGTAGGGGTCGCCGATCAGGCGCACAACGGCCCCGGATTCTTGGGCGATCTCGGTCAGCGCGGCGAGGTTCTCGGTGCTGGCCATTCCGGCTTCATCGACCAGGAGCATGTCGCCAGGGGAGATCTCAATCGGCAGGGCCGACAGGGTCTTACCCGGTGCGTTCGGGTTGAGTCCGCGCCAGGTGAAGGTCAACAGGTCGATGGTGTGTGCCGGGGCGTTAATGTCCTCGGACAGCACGCTCGCTGCTGCCGCAGACGGGGCCAGGCCGATGACAATTCGGCCCGTGGACTGCCAGGTCTTGGCGACGACCTTCATCGACGCGGTCTTGCCGGTTCCGGCCGGACCGACCCCTGCCGCGACCAGGGTTCCCACCCCCACCAAGTGCTTGGCCAGGGCCTGCTGGCCGGGGTTGAGAGACCACCCTTCGGTCTTCTCGTGGGCGGCCAGTACGTCGTCCACTGCGGCCTCGGTGGCAATGACAGCGACCGGGGTTCGGGCCGCTTCCAGCACCGCAGTTTCGGCGTTCAGAACAGCGGCGGTGGTGTACTTCTCAGAGTTGGCGTGCCGGTCGATTCCCCTCCCGCGTGCGGTCATCAGAGCAGAGGGAAGAAGCATCGGCTCGGGGGGAGTCAGCGGCACGATGAGGGTGTTCATGGCGTGGCTCATCACGGCCTGGTGTGCCGCTTCTAGTTCGGTATCGGAGGCGAAGCGGTAGCCCTTGAGTGCGGTTGAGATCGCAGTGTCCAGGTGCGAGGCACGGAAGTGAGCACGTGCATCGGTAACCCTGGCGATGGCGAGCTCGGCGACCGTCTCGGTGTGCTGCTCCGCATCGAATGCCTCGCGTCTGGCCTCGGTGTCAGTGGCGGTGGAAGCGGCCGCAATCTGCTCTACGACCTCGGCTCCAACACGGTCGACGGCCGCCTGCTTCCATGCTGCGCGGTGCTCATCTAGCGACTGCGCGGGCTTCTTTGCATCGCGGGTGTCAAGGATGGCTTTCTGCCACAGGGCGTAGCTTGCCCGCTGCGCGGGTTGCCGGCCATTCTTCTCCACGTACTCGGTCACCAACTGCTCATAGACCGGGCGTGCCAGGGTGCGCCGGGAGGAAAACATCTCGATCAGACGGCGGTCGATTCCGGCGATCTCCCAGATCGGAGCCTTGCCCGGCTGAGGATGATGGGCGGTGAACTCCACGCCCATCCGGCGGGTCATTTTGTCGTGCAGGATCGCGTCATACCGGGCGGATATGGCTTGGTGCATCTGGAAGACCGCACGTCCATCCAGTGACAGCCAGCGCCCGTCCGGGCCTTGCACTTTGTTGGCCAGAAGCACGTGCGAGTGCAGGTCCGGGTCGCCCCCGCGGGTATCGAAGTGAGTGAACTCAGAGCCGACAATCCCGCGGGTTTTGACCTGCTCGATTCCCTGCTTGCCGACCCGTGTGTAGATCGCATTGTCTTCGGCCCACGCCAGTGCCTCGGTGACGGATTCGTGGTGCAACGCGGCGATCTTGGACGACGTCTGCTCGTCTGCCAGTGCCCACAGAACGCTGACACTTTTCACCGGGGAGAACGTGAAGTCGAACCCCGCGATCGCTTGCTTGACCTGGTCACGCTCTCGGTTGACCCAGGCGATGACGTCCTTGCCGGAGGCGTGGTCGTAGCCGAACTTCTCGGTATAGAACGGCCGGCCTATCTGCTCGGCGAGCTCGCTTCGCTCGGCTGTGGTCGGGCGGCGATTCTCGGTCTTAAGGAAGTCCCGCTCGGCCGCGGCGATTGCGTCCAGGACATCGACGCCGCCGGTATAGAGGGGGAAGGATCGGCCGAGTTTGCAATCCTTCAATGCGGTCCCGGCGAGCATCTTGGCGTCGGTGTCCGGGTGCAACCCCTCGCCATACAGGGCAGCCATCTGGGCTTCGGTGACCACCGCCCCGGCGGTGGCTGACTTCGAGTCCAGACCGTCTAGACCTGAGCCGATCCACCGACCGGGCGGGGTGCCCTTGGCGGCGTAGTAGTCCGACAGGGCCAGGCCCTGCGGGTCGGCGTCGTGGGTGGCCACCGAGCGCAGCAGGTACTGGTATCCAGTGCCCGCGTGTACGGCTCGGAGGGTCATCACGACCACCAGCGTATGCGGCACCAATGGGCGCGTCTACGCGTCGCAGCACGCGGGCCTGCGACCAGGAACTTCCCGTCGCTCACTAGAAGTGCATACTGTGTATGGCTGTTTGAGCGAGCAGGAGCGAGGGTTGGTCTTGGGCACTGGTGACGTCTCAGGCAGGGCCTGTGCGGCCAACACGGTGGCCGGATGGGGAAGTGGTTGGTGCTCGCGGGTGTCGTAGGCGTGCTTTAGGGTTTGGGCTATGGCTGCTACGAAGACTGATTCGCGTTCACAGACCGCGCGGGCTCGCGCCCGCCAAGCCATGGCTGACGAGCTCGAGCGGGCGCGCAAGCGCGAATCCAAGCTCGTGGCGGTGTTCTCCGCGATCGACGCCCGCGCCGACGCCGAGGCCGCCCTGGGGGAGTCACTGATCGAGCTCAAGGACCTTGGGGTCGCCCAGGCGGATTTAGCCGAGATGACCGGCCTGTCCGCCCGCGAGGTCGGCGCGGCAATCCGCGCCGCGAAGGACCGCACCGCCACCGGGGACTCCACGCCGGAGACCACTGACGAGCAGGCGTCGGACACGACCTCGGACCACAACGGTGCCGAGTCCCACTGACCCGCGCACCAGTCCCGCAGACGTGGACATTCCTCTGCCGGGCCTGGAATTGGTCGCGCCACCTCCCGCCCCGGCTGGCGCGGCGCGGCGGTCGCGTCCCTATAGCGCGACCCTGCCGCCCACTCAGGCGGCGATCGACGCGTTCTGGTCCCGTGTGATCAAGGCACCTGCCGACGGATGCTGGATTTGGACCGGTGCCATCTCCGCCGGTGACGGATACGGACGCATCACCTGGCGTCGTTATGCAACGAGCCGTACAGAGTCAGCGCACCGGTTTGCGCTGCTGATTTCGGGCGAGCTCACCGGCGGCGGTGTGGGGGAGCACCGCTGCAACGAACCACTGTGTGTCCGCGTCGATCAGGGGCATCTCATCGCCTCCACTCAAGCGGCGAACCTGCTCTACGCCGTCGCGTGCGGGCGCACCGGAGTCATTCGAACCCTGGCGCATCGTCAAGACCGCCACGCTCGGTCACTGGCCGTGCGTGAGGCCGTTGCCGGCGGGTGGAACGCAGCCGCCTATGCCCGCGCCTGCGGCAACGCCGCGCCCCTCGACACGCCACCACTGTTTTGAACGAACACGTAGGCTCACAACCAACACAAGGCCCCGCTCGAGCGGGGCCTCGACTCATTTCGGGGTGTGCGGATGTGTCAGCGGGCCGCGCCGATACGGCGTTGGCGCCGGGGCGCCCGGCCGTGCAGGAGGGCCCATCGCAGGTGGCGTGGAATCTATGACGGCCGGTGCCAGCCGTGAACGGTAGCGATCGTCATGACGGGGCCGGGGAACGGTCGGTGCCCGGCAAGCCCGACCACGAAGTCTCAGCGCCGCAACAGGTGACGCCTCATGCCCCGATTCTGCGCCCGCCGGCGGGCAGACCACTCGTGCAGGGGCGGCGGAAGATCACCATGTATCCCCTCGGCCACAGTCTCCCGGGCCCTCTCGGGCCGGTGGGGATTCTTACGAGCAGCATCGGGCCACAGGCCCGATGCCCGGTGCCAGGGCGCTTTAGAATGAGACCAAGCGCCCCCGCTTTCGGCCAGGAGCCTGACACCGTGACTGAATTGGATTCCGAGTTCGTCGACCTCATCAACACCATCGGTCCGCGCCGCGCGCAGGCACTCGCAGTCGCGGCCTTTGAGGTCGCCGAGCAGATCCGCGCCGACGCCGATCTGCTCGGCACCGCAGCGGTGACGGGCGACCAGCTACAGATCCTTGACGCGCTACCGCCGTGCACCTTCACTCAGAGCCGCCTCTGGCGCTACCAACTCGCCGAGTGCGCCACCCGGCTCGCTAACGACGCCAGGCAGTGGGGCGCGCCCGTGCCCCGCTGCACTGGTGAGGAGATGGTGCTGCACCTGATCCTGAGACGAGCCGCAGTCACCGACACCGGACTGTCAGCCGATCAGGCCATGGCCTGGCCCGCCGAGACCGACAACCCCGACACCTGGGGCGACCTGGCGAGCGACCTGTTCCAAGACGACGACGTCCTGGCGCTCTACGATTTGCCCGCTGAGACCATCACCAGATGGGTCGGCGGAGTCAACCTGGAACCGGCCCAGTGGTTCACCGAGTTCACCACCCCCTACCCCCTGCCCGAACGAACCTGACCAGAGGCAACGACCGGCGCACGACTGTCAGGTGAGTCGTCTGACGCACCACTGCGATGAGTGTTTCTGCCCGACCCGGCCGCACCCTTACCCCAGCAGGGCTGAACGCGGCGCCGCCCCGCGGCTGCGCCATCCGCGGGGCGGCCTCTGAACAGTCAGGGGAGTGCGACTATTGGCGTGCTCAGCGCCACGCCACGTGTTGATCGGCTGCGCTCACGAGGCGTCCGTCGCCGCCGAGTCGCCCCTGCCCTCACGCAGTGCATCGAGGACCTCACGCAGAGTGTCTGAGGCGGCCTCGGCGCGAACCCGCGCCCGATCCGCCTCCACTGCCGCGGTGCGGGCGTCGCGGACCTCCCGGCGGGCAGCCTCGAGCTCACCTCGCACCTGCTCCAGCTCGCCGCGCAGCCCCTCCACCTCGCCGGTCGCACGATCTCGAGCGGCAACCGCATCATCCTTCTCCAAGGTGGCCTTCTCGGCCGCGGTGAGGGCGTCAGCCTCACCGGCGCGAGCGGCATCGAGCGCCACCGCGGTCGCCTCATCCGCCTGCTCCGCGGCGCGCTTCCACGCCGCAGCCCACACCGAGGCCACCATCGCCGACATCGCCTCCGACAAATCCGGCGCCTCGGGCACATCCCCGGCCGCCCCGCCGGCGTGCTCACGCATCCACGCCGCCACCTCGCCGATCCGCACCCCCGC
>NZ_JAALEB010000280.1:0-6157 GCF_014145165.1 Dietzia sp. Cai40
CAGGGCCAGCACGACGTCCAGGTCAGCGGAGGACAGGGGCATCACACGTCGGACCGGTGGGTCATCGGTCGGGGTACGGACGGGACTCGGTGGGGCCATCGGGTCGCCCGTCGTGGTGGTCGGGCCCGTCGTCGTCTCCCCCACCGCCCCGCACGCGGACAGAGTCGCCAGCCCGGCACCGGCGCCGAGCGCCAGTCGGAGGACATCGCGACGAGAGTGCACGGAGGAATGGTCTCACGTCCTCAAATGCGCGATGTCCCGGCTCCTCGCTCACGCGAGTAACCGGGACATGTCACTGAGTACCCCCGATGGGATTCGAACCCACGCTACCGCCGTGAGAGGGCGGCGTCCTAGGCCGCTAGACGACGGGGGCCTGGTACGCCTCGACTCTAGCGACCCGACCGGCGCTCCACAAAATCGGCGGGCCGATCGCCGTTCACCCGGTGTAAATATGCACTCAGTCTACTTTTCTGTAGACTCCCCTGGTGACCTCACCGCCGGAACCGGACTCCCTCCGCGAGCGCAAACGCCGCGCCACGATGCTCGCCATCGAGGACGCCGCGACCTCCCTAGTACTCGAGCACGGGTACGACTGTGTGACGGTGGACCAGATCTGCGCCGCCGCCCAGGTCTCCAAGCGCACGTTCTTCAACTACGTGCCCTCGAAGGAGGCCGCCGTCATCGGTTCGCCGCCCCGGGACGTCCCGCTCGCGGTCCGCCGCGAATTCCTCGACGCTGCCGACCCGGACGTCCCCGGGGCGCTCCTGAGGCTGTTCCTCGCGGCGTTCGCGGCCGCGCGGATCGCGGACGACGCCCAGACCGCGACCCTGGCCCACCGTCGAGCGGAGATCTTCCGGGCCGACCCGGACCTCGGGGTGGCCCGGGTGACCGCGTCATCCCGTTTCCAGCTCCGTCTGGTGGACCTGGTGACCGAACACTTCGAGCGGCACCCGGCCCTGCGCCGCCTCGACGGGGTCGCGGCCAGGGCGGAGGCACGTGCCTACGTGGCTCTCGTGGCCGCCTCGGCCAACCTCGGGCTGTCCACCTGGTTGACACGGGAGGCCGCGACGTTCGCCGACCTCGACGCCGAATGTGCCCTCGCCCTCCGGCAGCTCGCACTTCTCGTCACCGCGCCCTCCGACGCCACGCCGGCCGGGACCACACCGGCCGGGACCACCTCCCCTGAGACCTCGGGAAGCACGTCATGAGCGACACCAGCACGAACGACACCAGCACGATCGCCACGGACGATCGCAGACCCACCGGACCGGCTCCGGCATCCCACAACGTGCCGCTGGTCTTCACCTCCCTGCTGCTGGGGATGCTCATCGTGTCCCTGGGCCAGATGATCTTCGCGACCGCGTTGCCCACGATCGTGGCGGACCTCGGCGGGGTCGACAAGATGAGCTGGGTCATCACCGTCTATCTCCTGACCATGACCATCGGGCTCCCCGTGTACGGCAAGCTCGGGGACCAGATCGGCCGAAAGCCGCTCTTCGTCGCCGCCATCCTGCTGTTCCTCGGCGGCTCCGTACTCGGGGCCCTCTCGTGGAGCATCGACATCCTGATCGTCTCGCGCGCGATCCAGGGCCTGGGAGGTGGCGGCCTGATGGTGCTGTCGCAGGCGATCGTCGCCGACGTCGTCCCCGCCCGGCAGAGGGGCCGGTACATGGGGGTCATGGGGGCCGTCTTCGGACTGTCGTCGATCCTCGGTCCGCTCCTGGGCGGATTCTTCACCGAGGGCCCGGGCTGGCGCTGGGCGCTGTGGTTCAACCTGCCGATCTGCCTGCTCACCCTCGTGGTGGCGGTCCTCTACCTGAAGCTGCCCACCCGCGGCACGGGCCGCAGCACGGACTGGCCGGGCACCGTCCTCATGGTCACGGCCACCACGGCGCTCATCCTCGTCTGCTCGTGGGCCGGTAACCGCTACACGTGGACCGACCCCGTGATCCTCGGCCTCGCGGCGCTGTTCCTGATCTGCGCCGCGGCGTTCGTCCTCGTCGAGTTGCGATCGCCGCACCCACTGATCCCCATGACGCTGTTCGCGGAACGCAACTTCGCGCTCTCCACGGCCGCCGGGCTCATCATCGGCGTGGCGATGTTCGGGACCATCACCTACCTGCCCACCTACATCCAGATGGTCCACGGGCTCGGGCCCACCGACGCCGGACTGATGATGACCCCGATGATGGCGGGGATGATGGGAACCTCCATCGTCGTGGGCAACATCGTGAGCCGTACCGGCCGCTACAAGTGGTACCCCGTGGTCGGGACGGTCATCATGTCCGTGGGTCTGTGGCTCATCAGCTCCCTCGAGGCCGCCGACACCCTCCTGCACCTCGGAGCGGTCCTGTTCGTGTTCGGCTTCGGCCTGGGCCTGTGCATGCAGTTGCTCGTCCTGATCGTCCAGAACTCGTTCCCCGTCTCGATGGTCGGGACCGCCACCGCGTCCAACAACTTCTTCCGCCAGATCGGCGGGACGCTGGGATCGGCGATCGTGGGGTCGCTCTTCGTCAGCCGCCTGGCAGATCTCATGGGCGACCGGATCCCGGCCGCGGCGTCCGCGATGGGGCCGGAGGGGGCCGAGGTGGCCGCGTCGTTCGCCGAGGGCTCCGGCGCGGCGAACTCGATGAGCCCGGAGATCCTCGCCGGCCTCCCGGGGCCCCTGCACGACGCGATCGTGGGGTCCTACAACGACGCCCTGGTGCCGATCTTCCTCGTCGTGGTCCCCCTGCTGCTCATCGCCACGGTGCTGCTGCTGTTCATCCGGGAGGACCCCCTCAAGGAAACGGTCGACTGACCCCCGCGGCGGATCGAACCCGCCGACCGGGTGGCGTGCTCACCGCGCCGCCGGACCGGGGTGAGCACACCGACACGCGATCCACACCCGCGGCAACCGCCCCGTTACGCGACGGCGATAGCTTGCCCAGCGTGAACACTCCCCGAGAGACCGTCCTGCGTTTCCTCGCCGCACCCACCGACGTCGGCACCGGGAACCAGGTGCACACCGGCCGCATCCTCGAGTGGATCGACAAGGCCGCGTACGCCCAGGCCGCGGTGTGGTCCGGCGGGTACGCCGTCACCGCCTACGTGGGCAACGTCCGCTTCTCGCGGCCGATCGAGGCCGGTGAACTCGTCGAGGTGTCGGCGCGACTCGTCCACACGGGATCGACCTCGATGCACATCCAGTGCGACGTCCGGGCCTGCGACCCCGTGACCCTCGACTTCCGCCACTGCGCGGAGTGCCTGGTCGTCTTCATCGCCGTCCGCGAGGGGAGACCCACCCCGGTGCCGTCCTGGCGGCCCGCCTCCCGGTTGGAGGTCCACGAGTCCGACGAGGCGGTGATGCGCATCGCCCTGCGGAAGGACATCGAGGACGCCATGGCCGTCCAGAGCTATACCGACGCGGGAACCGCACCCCGATCGGCCCTGCGGTTCCTCGCGGCCCCCGGTGACGTGAACTGGGGCGGCAACGTGCACGGGGGGCGCATCATGTCGTGGATCGACGACGCCGCGAACCTGTGCGCGACCCATTGGTCGGGCACCCCGTGCACCTCCGTGTACGCCGGCGGGGTGCGCTTCTACCACCCGGTGAAGATCGGCCACGTCGTCGAGGTGGAGGCCCGGCTCCTGCACACCGGTCACGAGACGATGCACGTGTCCGTCCACGTCCGGTCCGGTGAACCCACGTCACCCGAACGGGTGCTGACGACCCATTGCCTGGCCGTGTGCGCGGCTCTGGGCCCGGATCTCCGCCCCACCCCGGTCCCCCACTGGACCCCGCTGACCGCGGAGGACCGTGATCTCGACGAACACGCGCGGCACCTCATCCGGCTCCGAGGACGGGGGCGGGTCGACGTGACGACCGCCGGTTGACCGGACCCGTCCGTCCGTTCTCCCCCGATCGGAAGAAGGACGGCGCCGGGATGTACCGGGGTGGAGAGGACCGGGGTGGAGAGGACCGGGCCGAGAACGAGAAAACGCCCGGAGCATGATGCTCCGGGCGTTCTCGTGTGTACCCCCGATGGGATTCGAACCCACGCTACCGCCGTGAGAGGGCGGCGTCCTAGGCCGCTAGACGACGGGGGCTCAGGACGCGGCTCCGCGAGGAACCGCTGCAGTGAGCGCTACAACGCGCTCAGCTGGCCTACCAGGACTCGAACCTAGAACGACGGTACCAGAAACCGCTGTGTTGCCAATTACACCATAGGCCACTGTATTCACTTGTCCGCCCCGTGCGGGGCGACCTCGAAGAGACTATCAAAGCACCGAGGGTGAATAGCAAATCGCCAGGTCATTCAGCGATGGGCGCGGCCTGCAGGCGGGCCAGTGTGACCTCGCGACCCAGCAGTTCCAGCGACTCGAACAGCGGCGGGGAGATGTGCGATCCGGTCACCGCGACCCGCACCGGACCGTAGGCCTTACGCGGCTTGAGCCCGAGCTCGTCGACCAGCGCACCGGAGAGCGCGGCCTCGATCGCGGGGGTGGACCACTCCGGCACCGACTCCAGTGCGGCCGCCGCCGCGTCCACCACCTCGCGCGCATCGGCCTTGAGGTTCTTGGCGGCGGACCCGGGGTCGACGACGAACTCCGACTCGTCCACCACCAGGAAGCGGATCAGGTCCCACGCGTCGGACAGCACGACGATGCGGGTCTGCACCAGATCCGCGAGCACCGCCCAACGATCACCGTCCAGCTCCGCGGGCAGCGTGAGTCCGTCCTCGGACGGGTGTGCCTCGAGGAAGTCCCGCAGCCGTCGCGCGAACTCCTCCGGCGGGAGCCGCCGGATGTGCTCGGCGTTGATCGCGTCCGCCTTCTTCTGGTCGAAGCGCGCGGGGTTGGCATTGACCTGGCGCACGTCGAAGGCCTCCACCATCTCCCGGAGGGAGAACACGTCGCGGTCGTCCGACAGTCCCCAGCCCAGCAGCGCCAGGTAGTTGAGCAGCCCCTCGGGCAGCATGCCGCGGTCGCGGTGCAGGAACAGATCCGACTCGGGGTCCCGCTTGGACAGCTTCTTGTTGCCGTCCCCCATCACGAACGGCAGATGCCCGAACTCGGGCACACGGTCTGCGACCCCGATCCGGGTGAGCGCACGGTAGAGCGCGATCTGCCTGGGGGTCGAGCTGAGCAGGTCCTCGCCGCGCAGGACGTGGGTGATCTGCATGAGCGCATCGTCCACCGGGTTGACCAGGGTGTACAGCGGGATCCCGTTGCCCCGGGTGAGCGCGAAGTCCGGAACGGTGCCGGCCTTGAACACGGTCTCCCCGCGGACGAGGTCGTCCCACCCGAGGTCCTCGTCCGGCATCCGCAGCCGGATCACGGCGCCACGGCCCTCGTCCCGGTAGGCCTGCTTCTGCTCCTCCGTCAGGTCGCGGTCGAAGCCGTCGTACCCCAGTTTGGGGTCGCGCCCGGCCGCCCGGTGGCGCGCCTCGACCTCGTCGGCGGTCGAGAAGGACTCGTAGGCCTCACCGGCGTCGACGAGCCTGCGCACCACATCGAGGTGCTGGTCGCGTCGTTCGGACTGGCGGTAGGGGGCGTACGGACCGCCCACCTCCGGACCCTCGTCCCAGTCCAGCCCGAGCCACCGGAGCGCGTCGAGCAGGGCCTGGTAGGACTCCTCCGAGTCGCGTGCGGCGTCGGTGTCCTCGATGCGGAAGACGAAGGTCCCGCCCGTGTGCCGGGCGTGAGCCCAGTTGAACAGCGCCGTCCGGACGAGCCCCACATGAGGAGTACCGGTGGGCGACGGGCAGAAACGGACACGGACGTCTGGGGCTGTCATGCGCACCATCCTAGTGACGGTCCCGGCTCGCACCCCCGCGCAGGACCGGCCTAGGATCGGCGGGTACCCGTGGCCCGCCACTCGCGCGCGATCCACGCACATCGGAGTCGAGGGAGGCGAGCCGTGGCGTCAGGGCCCCACCCCGACGCCGCCAGGCCTGTCACCGCCCCGGATTTCCTCCTGTCGCGCCACACCGGATCGCTGCGGACCCAGGGCTCCCTCCGCGTCTTCCCCGACCCCGCCGACGCGGCGCTGGCCCTCCGGTCCGGACGCTGCGGGCTGGTGGTGGGCGCCATCGGGTTCGAGCCGGACGCCCCGGCAGCACTGGTCGAGCCCGACTTCGTGGTCCGGACCGACGGCCCACTCGAGCCGCCCGCC
>NZ_JAALEB010000281.1:0-3613 GCF_014145165.1 Dietzia sp. Cai40
GTGGCCCGCTCGTGGACGAACTCCACGCTCGCGCCCTTAGCCGTGATCTCGCCGACGATTTGCTTGAGATCGACCAGGGAACGAGCGAGCCGGTCCATCGATGCAACAACTAGCTCGTCACCGTCGCGGAGGTACCCGATGCACTCGGCGAGCTTCACGCGATCGACACGAGAGCGTGCGGACTGCTTTTCTATATAGACCTGATCGCACTCCCCAACCGCCTCGAGCTGACGCGCCTCATTCTGATCCGCGGCCGACACCCGCACGTACGCCACCCGCTGCCCACGAGGCCGCGAGGACCGGCGAGCCGGCTTCCGGGCCGGCCCCGATTCTCCCTCGACGATATTCTCCGAGTCTGTCGACTCGACTCGGATTGACCAGTCCAGCTCGTCCCGGCGACGGAACCTGGTACGCACGCTCCCGCGGCTGACGACGAGCACCTCCTCGCCACCGTCACCCGAGCGATTGAGCAACATCCCGATTCGATCAGCCATCGAAAGAGCCTTTCGTCCGGAATCTGTACCACTACACACTAGACCCGAAGGGACGGCGTTTCATAACTCTAGAAATCACCCTGTGACACAGCGACGATTGTGGGTTTGAGTGCTTTGCGGCGGTTTTCTGTGATCGCTTGGGGGCGTTAGTTTCCGATCACGAGGATGCTGGCGGCGGATTCTATGACGTCGTCGGTGATGGTCTCGAGTTGGTTGATCTTGAGCACTCGGGCGATCTGAGGGAAGAGGCGTTCGAGGAGGCGGAAGTTGCCCCGGGTGATGCGTTCGATCGCGGCGATCGCTTGAGCGTCGGTGAAGTCGTCTGGGTCAAGAGTGCGGCCGAGGCGTTTCCAATGGCGATCGAGGACGAAGAGCAGTTCCTCGCGTCCTAGTGCCCGGTATCGGTGTGAAAATCCGAGGCGGCTGTAGAGCTGAGGGTAGTGGCGAAACCGCTGGTCAATGCCAGGCATGCCGATGAGGATGATCGCCAGGTCGTAGCGGTCGTGTTCATCACGGAGGAGTTCGAGTGCGGTCGGGGCCAGTCGTTCGGCTTCATCGATGATGAGCCGCTCGACCCACTTGTTGGTGTGACCTGAGTGGGCGCCGGTGACTTTGCCGATGTTGCGCTGGTGTTCGTCGATGCAGATGCCGAGCTTTGTCTGCAGGTGCGCGATCTCGTGCATGAGGATTTTGGGCCTGGGGAGCACCTCGGGGGTGTAGAACACGGTCCGGCACCGGTTCGCAGTTGCATAAAGCTTGGCGTCGTCTTCGGTGCGCGGCCCCCATTCGGTGATGAACGGTTCCACGGTGTCCCAGTGGGCGTATCGGCGTGCCGATTGGGTCTTGCCGATGCCGGCGTCGCCGTGACAGATGCCGATGGTGCGTTCCTTGCGTACCGCGGTGGCGAATTCGGTGAACCGGCGATGTTCCTTGGTGATGATGAAGTCCTTGGCCATCCTTAGTCCTCTTCGTAGGTGCGCAGCTTGGTTGGCCGCGCTCCGGGGGCGGCGGTGCGCGGTTCGGCCCGATCGGCGATACGCGGGATGCGGTCGTTGATGTCTTTGCGCAGTTGGCGCCGGCGGGCTCGGCGTGCGGTCTCGACTTCTTGCAGGCTTACCCGTTGGTTCGGGTGCGCCTCATCGATGGCCACGCAGAGGAAGGTGTCGCGGTCGTATACGCGAACCTCGGAGATGTCACGCGGGTCGTAGCGGATCGTCACCGGGCGGCCAACGAACGGTGCCAGAGTTGGCGCGAGGTAGCGCCGGCCTTGGAAGTGGATGCCGTCACGCTGCACGGTGCGGTGCTTGGGCACCGTCAGCAGCAGTCCGTCGAGTTCATCGAGGGATTCGGGCATGCGTGGCAACCACCCGTCACCGATCCACGCCTTCTTCGGGCTCGTCCCGATCTCCCGGTGGGTCCGCTCGTTGTAGGTGGCGATGAAACCGGCGATCGCCTGATCGAGCGCAGGTAGATCCAGAGATGGAGGTGTCTTGGCCCCTGGTGCCAGATGTCCGGGCAGGGTGGCCAGGAGCTCGGTGTTGACTGTGCCGAAGAACCGCTCGATCTTGCCTCGGCCTTGCGGGCGACCGACGGTGGAGAAGATGAGGCGGATTTTCAGTGAGACCGCGGTGTACTCGAGGTGGCGGCTGGTGAAGTCGCTGCCGTGATCGATATAGAGGACGTCGGGTAGTCCGCACATCGCCCAGGCCGGTTCGGTCTTGCGCCAGATCGCCTGTCGTAGCACCAGCGCGGTGTTCATCGCCGATGGCGCCCCGGTGAAGACCATGTACCCGCAGACCGCGCGGGAGTAGTCGTCCATCACCACCGTCAGCCAGGGCCGGTCGGGGGTGCCGCTGGCGCCGGTGATGAGGATGTCGAGTTCGGTGTGATCGGCTTGCCACGTCACATTCGGCCGTTCGGCGCGATGGCGGAACACCAGTTCATAGCGGTCCCGATATGCTGCCGGCCCCTCCAGAGCAAGCGTCACCAGGGCCGGGTCCAAAGCGTGGACGATGGCGCGGACCGTGGCATAGCTCGGGGCCGTCAGCCCCAAGCGACCCGCTTCGGCCGTGGTGAGCCGGTGCAATGCAGCGGTGCTCGGGCGTGGGCGGGTCAGCGCGAGGTGCTCGAGAAACGTGACCAGTTCCGCCGGAGTGCGTCGAGATCCCGTGTCGCGTCGTGGCCGCGGCTCCAACGCCGCGATGCCGCCGGTCTTGTAAAGCTGGTGCCAGCGTTGCAGTGTCCGCAGCCCGGTGCCGGTGTCACGGGCCAGGGTCGTCAGCGAGATGCCGTCCTCGACGTGAAGCCGGAGGATTCGCCACCGCTGCGGCCCGTCCATGTCACACCTGCTGGGAGACCATGTCGCGGTCGCGGGCAGCCTGTTGGTGCCGGTACAGCGTGGCGCGAGACCATCCGACCAATCGGGCGGCTTCCTCGGCGGTGCGACCCTTGGCGCGGGCGTCCCGAGCGATGTCGAGTTTCTCCGCAATCACCGCCGGGTCAACAGGCGGCCGACCGAACCGGGTACCGCTCTGCTTCGCCGCAGCGATGCCGGCATTGACTCGCTCGGTGATCAGCTCGCGCTCGTACTCGGCCAGCGTGGCCAGCATGCCCAGCATTAACCGGCCGGAAGTGGTCTCCGGGTCGATGCCGTCCGAAAGCGACTTGATCTTTACGCCCTTGTCGCGCATCAGGTTCACGGTGTTGAGGACATCGATCAAGGATCGGCCGAGCCGGTCGATGCGCCACACCACGACCGTGTCGCCGGACTCGGCATAGTCCAACAGGCGCTTCATCCCCGGGCGTTCGATCGCGGTCCGGCTACCCGAGGTCACATCCGCGAACACATCCCGCTTCTGCACCCCGGAATCCACGAGTGCATCCAACTGCAACTGCGCGTCCTGACTCGCAGTGCTCACGCGGGTGTACCCCAAGAGCCTCATGACATGATTATGACTCACAAACCCCTACCGAGCACCACCCTGCGACAGTTCACGGTGAGACGACTTCGCGAGAGGCAGAAGGTGCCCATCGGCCCATGAAGCGGTCTCGGCGTCCGGTCCCCGCCTGGTGTCTCATAAGACTGTAGGTTTTTAAGGCACATTCACGGCGCCAGGCGG
>NZ_JAALEB010000282.1:0-2827 GCF_014145165.1 Dietzia sp. Cai40
GGCGGCCCCGCCCGTCCCCGAACCCGCGCCCCCCGAGCCGGCACCGCCCGAGGCCGTCCCGCCGGGCGATCCGATGGTCGCGGCCGCACGGGTGGCCCTACCCCGGCTGGAGATCAAGGGCCGCGCACCCAAGACGGGATACGACCGTGACCTGTTCGGACAGGCGTGGTCCGACGACGTCTCCGTGGAGTTCGGACGCAACGGGTGCGACACGCGCAACGACATCCTGCGGCGCGACCTGCAGGACATCACGGTGCGACCGGGGACCCGGGACTGTGTGGTGCTCACCGGGGTCCTGTACGGGCCGTACACCGGGGAGCGGATCGAGTTCGTGCGGGGTCAGGACACCTCGTCCGCGGTTCAGATCGACCACGTGGTGGCCCTGTCGGACGCGTGGCAGAAGGGTGCTCAGCAGCTCACCCCCGACCAGCGGCGCGACTTCGCCAACGATCCGCTCAACCTCTTGGCGGTGGCGGGGCACGCCAATCAGAGCAAGAGCGACGGTGACGCGGCCACCTGGCTCCCCCCGCGCCGGGAGTTCCGCTGTCCCCTGATCTCGCGGCAGATCCTGGTCAAGGAGCGCTACGGACTCTGGGTGACCCCGGCCGAGCACGAGGCCATGGAGCGGGTGCTGGCCGGCTGCGGTTGACCCTGCTGGCCCTACTGGAACTGCTGGCCCTACTGGACCGGGTCAGAAATCGAAGAGGCCACCGTCGAAGAAGCCGCCGCCGCCTCCGCCGTCGCCGCCGAACAGGCCGCCGTCGAAGAACCCGCCGCCGTCGCCGCCGCCGCCGTCGCCGCCCATGAGCCCGCCGTCGAAGAAGCCGTCGCCTCCCTCGCCTCCGCCCATGTCGCCGCCGCCCATGTCGCTGACGTCCGCGCCACCCTCGCCGACCCCGGCCGCGAAGTCCTCGCCGGAGTAGCCGACGCCCGCCATCCCGGCGAACATCATGTTGAACATCATCATCGAGCCCATCATCCACATACCCGTGGCCAGGGCCGAGGCCCACCACGGCTCCGAGTACCAGCCGGCGGGCACCGGCCGGCCGGCCACCACACCGCCCGGGTAGTAGTGCGGGGTCTTGTCGCTCGGCTCGGTCGCCGCGGTCATCGTGCGGCCGTCGACCTCGACGGTCCGGTCCTCGGTCACCCGGCCGGCGCGCTCCTGCCCGTCGGTCTTGGGCAGCTCCGGACCGGGATCCAGGCCCATCGCCGAACGCGCGGCCCGCACGTAGTACAGACCCTCGAGGGCGGTGTCCTTCGCGAGCTCCGTCTGGACCGGTGTGCGCGCGTTCTCCAGCTCCGTCACGGCCGCGGTGTAGCGCTCGGAGGCGTCTGCCATCGCCTGCTTGGACGCCTCGTCGGTGCCGTCGAGGTTGAACACCTGACCGCCGAGCCGTTCGACCCAGCGCGCGGCCTCGGCGCGGTAGTCCTCGATATGGCGGTTGTGCTGCATTTCCAGTTGGGTCTGGCCCTTGTTCTGACTGCGGGAGACCACGGCGACAGCAACGGCGATCACTGCGGCGATGAGGAGGAATTCCACGGATCGACCTTTCTCGGTACTACTTCACCAGCGTACCGAGATTGTGTCCCGCCGGTCAGCGGCCGTCGGGCTCGGAGTGCGCCGCCCGATCGAGTCCCAGTTCCGCCAGCACGGACTCGGTGTCCGCGCCGTGGGGGCGGGGCCCGAACCGCACGGATCCCGGGGTGTCGGACAGCTTGATCGGGATGCCGACACTGCGGTATCCGTCGCGCTCGACGACCATCTCGCGATGCAGCACCTGGGGCATGGACAACGCCTCACCCACGTCGTTCACCGCCCCGGAGGGCACCCCGACCGCGCGGAGTCGATCCGTCAGGTCGTCCCGACGGAGCCCTGCGACGAGACCACCGAGGATCGCGCGCAGCTCCTCGGAGTGGCGCAGTCGGTCCGAATTCGTGAGGAAGCGGGGGTCGTCGACCAGCGCGGGCGCGTCCACCGCCTCCGCCAGCGCCCGGAACTGACGATCGTTTCCGGCGCCGATGAAGAACGGTCCGTCCGAGCAGCTGAAGGTCTCGTACGGACAGATGGTCGGGTGCGCCACCCCGGTGCGCACCGGGGCCTCGCCCGTGGCGAACCACGTGCCCGCGTGCGGGTGCAGGATCGACACCGCGTTGTCGAGCAGGGCGAGGTCGACCAGCTGGCCGCGCCCGGTCGTGGCCCGTACGTGCAGCGCCATGAGGATGCCACTCATCGCGTTGAGACTGGTGACGATGTCCACCAACGGGATCCCGATCCGCATGGCCGCTCCGTCGGGCTCGCCGTTGATACTCATCAGCCCGGAGAGCCCCTGGAGGACCGCGTCGTATCCGGGTGCGCCTCCGAGCGGTCCGTCCACCCCGTAGCCGGTGATGCGGCAGTGGACCAAGCGGGGGAAGCGCTCGGCCAGCTCGTCGTCGCCGAACCCCCACTTCGCCAGGGTGCCGGCCTTGAAGTTCTCGAGGAGCACGTCGGCCTCGTCGAGCAGCCTGGCGAGAACCGCCTGACCCTCCTCACTGCGCAGATCGAGACTGATGTTCCGCTTGTTCCGGTTGAGCCCGTCGAAGTACGCGCTGTGGTCATCTCGCACGAACGGTGGCCCCCAGCCACGGGTCTCGTCCCCACCCGGCGGTTCGACCTTGATCACGTCGGCGCCGTGGTCGGCCAGCATCTGGCCGCACAGCGGTCCGGCGAGGACCCGGGCCAGATCCACGACGCGGATGTCGGTGAGCGCGCCGGTCCGTGGCGGCTCGGTCGGCCGTGGCTCAGTCGGGTGCGGCTCGGCCGGCTGCGGCTCGGTCGGCCGTG
>NZ_JAALEB010000283.1:0-9123 GCF_014145165.1 Dietzia sp. Cai40
GAGACCGTCGAGGGCACCGGGGCCAGTGGGCGCATCCGCAAGCAGGACGTGCTCGCCGCGGCGGAGAACGGGGCGGAGAACGAGGGCGGCGCCACGGGCTCCGGCTCCGGTACCTCCCCCTATGTCACCCCGCTCGTGCGCAAGCTCGCGCAGGAGCACGGCGTGGACCTGGACTCCGTCAAGGGCACCGGGATCGGCGGACGCATCCGTAAGCAGGACGTCCTCGCCGCGGCCGAGGGTGGCGCCGAGGGCGGCACCGAGGCCCCCGCGGAGAAGAAGGCCCCGGCAGGCGGCCCGTCCAAGGCCGGAGTGCGACCCGAACTGGCCGAGCTGCGCGGGACCACCAAGAAGGCCAACCGGATCCGCAAGATCACGGCCAAGAAGACCCGCGAGTCGCTGCAGACCAGCGCGCAGCTCACGCAGGTCTTCGAGGTGGACATGAGCCGCGTCGCGCAACTGCGGGCCCGGACCAAGAGCCGGTTCGCGGACGAGCACGGCGTCAAGCTCACCTACCTGCCGTTCTACGCCAAGGCGGTGGTCGAGGCCCTGGTCTCGCACCCGAACGTCAACGCGTCGTACGACGAGGACACCAACGAGATCACCTACCACGGTTCGGTGAACCTCGGCATCGCCGTGGACACCGAGGCGGGGCTGCTCTCACCGGTCATCCGCGACGCCCAGGACCTGGACATCCCGGGGCTCGCCAAGGCGATCATCGACCTGGCGGAGCGGGCGCGGGCGTCCAAGCTCACCCCGGACGACCTCCAGGGGGGCACGTTCACCATCACCAACATCGGGAGCGAGGGTGCACTGTTCGACACCCCGATCCTCGTGCCGCCGCAGGCGGCGATGCTGGGGACCGGCGCGATCGTGCGGCGCCCCGTGGTGGACGCCGATGACGACGGCGAGTCCATCGCCATCCGGTCGATGGGCTACCTGCCGCTGACCTACGACCACCGTCTCATCGACGGTGCGGACGCCGGTCGTTTCCTCACCACGGTCAAGGACCGTCTGCAGAAGGCCGAGTTCGAGGGAGACCTCGGACTGTAGGTCCCGACGACAGCGCGACGGGCGTCCTCCTCCGGGAGGGCGCCCGTCGTCGTCTGCGAGATCCTTCGGCCTAGAGTGGACGGCATGTCCCACACCGGTCTGTCCCTGCGCCGCGATCCGGTCGAGCCGGAGATCCGCCGCCTCGGCACCGTCGAGTACACCCCTACCTGGGAGCTGCAGCGAACGCTCGCGCAGGAGCGTGCCGACGGAGCCCGCGGGGACACGATCCTGCTCCTGGAACACCCGGCCACGTACACCGCCGGGAAGCGCACGGAGCCGTCGGATCGCCCGGTCGACGGGACCCCCGTCGTCGACGTGGACCGGGGTGGTCGGATCACCTGGCACGGACCCGGGCAGCTGGTCGGGTACCCGATCATCGCCCTGTCGGACCCCATCGACGTGGTCGAGTACGTCCGCCGGGTGGAGCAGGCCCTCATCACCACGTGCGCCCGGATGGGGGTGGAGGTCGACCGGGTGGACGGCCGGTCCGGGGTGTGGTGTCCGGCCGGTGACGGCCGGCCGGAGCGCAAGATCGCCGCCATCGGGATCCGTGTCCAGCGCGGGGTGACGATGCACGGTTTCGCGCTCAACTGCGACTGTGATCTCGATGCATACTCGCGGATCGTCCCCTGCGGGATCGTCGACGCCGGGGTCACGTCCCTCTCGGCCGAACTCGGACGGGACGTCCCCGTCTCGGAGGTCCTCGACCAGGTCACCTCCGACGTGGTGGAGGCGCTCGACGGTCGACTACCCGTGGGGTGATTCGAGCGTAGGCTGGCGGCCGTGACTGTCACTCCCGAAGGCCGCAAACTGCTCCGCATCGAGGCCCGCAACGCCGAGACGCCGATCGAGCGGAAGCCCTCCTGGATCCGGACCCGGGCCACGATGGGCCCCGAGTACAAGGAACTCAAGGGCCTCGTCAAGACCGGCGGCCTGCACACGGTGTGCGAGGAGGCCGGCTGCCCCAACATCTACGAATGTTGGGAGGACCGCGAGGCCACCTTCCTCATCGGCGGCGAACAGTGCACGAGACGCTGCGACTTCTGTCAGATCGCGACGGGCAAGCCCAGTGCCCTCGACCGGGACGAGCCGCGGCGCGTGGCGGAGTCCGTTCGCGAGATGGGCCTGCGGTACTCGACCATCACCGGCGTCGCCCGGGACGACCTCGACGACGGTGGCGCGTGGCTGTACGCGGAGACGGTCCGCAAGATCCACGAACTCAACCCCAACACCGGCGTCGAGAACCTGATCCCCGACTTCAACGGGGATCCGGATCAGCTCGCGGAGGTCTTCGAGTCCCGGCCCGAGGTGCTCGCGCACAACGTGGAGACGGTCCCCCGGATCTTCAAGCGCATCAGGCCGGCGTTCCGGTTCGACCGGTCCCTCGGAGTGATCCGCGCTGCCCGTGACTTCGGGCTGGTCACCAAGTCCAACCTCATCCTGGGGATGGGTGAGACCACGGAGGAGATCGTCGACGCGATGATCGACCTGCATTCCGCGGGGTGCGACATCCTCACCATCACCCAGTACCTCCGGCCCAGTCCGCTGCACCATCCCATCGACCGCTGGGTCAAGCCGGAGGAGTTCGTGGAGTTGTCCGACCAGGCGCGCGAGATCGGTTTCGCCGGGGTCATGGCCGGTCCACTGGTGCGGTCCTCGTACCGGGCCGGTCGCCTCTACGTCCAGGCTCTCGAACACCGCGGCCAGGAGGTTCCGCAGCACCTCGCGCAGTTGACCTCCGGGGGCGCCGCCTCGCAGGAGGCCTCGTCCGTGCTGGCGCGCGCCCGGGCCTGACCCCCCGCGGGCCCACGTCCGACCCGGCCGTCTCAGCCGGGCCGCCCGGCCGTCTCAGCCGCGCCACCCGTCCTGCTCGCCCTGTCCACCCCTGCGGCGAACCGCGGTTCCCGAACGGTGGTCCCCGCCACGTATCCTGAACGGTATGGCGAAGAGCGAGGTCAGCAAGGCGGACAAGAAGGCGGCTCGGGCTGCACGGCGGCAGGCGAGCAAAGCGCAGCGCGGGCAGATGTGGGAGGCCCTGAAGATCCAGTCCAAGCAGGACAAACTCCTGTGGCCCCTGATGATCGGCGCGTTGATCCTCTCCACCGCCGCGTTCTTCCTCCTGGGTTCGCTCTGGGGCGGGGAGTGGTGGATGCTCCCACTCGGTGTCCTCACCGGTCTGATGCTGGCGATGGTGATCTTCTCCCGCCGCGTCCAGAACACCGTGTTCGCGAAGGCCGAAGGACAGCCCGGTGCGGCGGCGTGGGCACTGGATCAGCTCCGATCGGGCTGGCGCGTCAATCAGGCCGTCGCGGCGACGACCAGTTTCGACGCCGTGCACCGCGTGGTCGGCCGATGCGGGATCGTCCTCGTGGGCGAGGGGCAGCCGCACCGGCTCAAGCCACTCATGCTGCAGGAGAAGAAGAAGGTCGCCCGGGTCGTCGGTGATACCCCGATCTATGAGCTGATCGTCGGCGACGAGGAGGGGACGACCCCTGAACAGGTCCCGCTGCGCAAGCTCAACCGTCGCCTGACCCGCTACCCGATGAACATCAACCGCGCCAAGGTCGACGCCCTGGACACCCGGTTGCGTGCGCTGGGCACCAAGACCGGCATCCAGAACCAGATGCCCAAGGGCCCGCTCCCCCAGGGCGCGAAGGTCCGCAACATGCAGCGCAGCGCCCGGCGACGGGGCTGACCGGGGCCGGAGCCCGTCACGCCCACCGGTCGCGCTGGTCGCGCTGGTCGCGCCGGTCGCACTCGCCGGCCGCGCCGACGGGTTAGCGCGAACAGATCCCCGGATCCGTCTCCGGGCCCACCGGGCCCACCGGGACCAGCTCCGGGGTCACCGGGTCCGGATCAGCGCCGTACCCGTCGCCCTGTCGTGCAGGCCGCGGCCGTCCTCGTCCTGGACGAGGGGAGGCAGCAGGAAGAACACGAAGGCGACCCGGACGATCGCACGGAGGACACCGACCCGCTCGTCGGCGTCGATCCGTGCGGTGCCGATCCCGAAGAGTGCCTGTCCGGGCGTCTGGGCGAAGAGCCAGACGCACACCACGCCGGACAGGCCCCAGAGCAGCGGAGTCGCCCAACTGGCCACGGCGGAGAACGTCTCGCCTCCGAGCAGGCCCGGTCCACCGAGGGTGACGACGAGTCCCACGAACCCGTAGGCCAGGAACCAGTCGACCAGTAGCGCGCCGAGACGCACCCCCAGCGGCGCGAGAGAGCCCTCGCCGTACCGGGGCAGCCCGAGCCGCTCACCTTTGAAGGCCTGCTCCGGCTCGTTGCCGGACGAGGTCGGGCCGGACAGCCATGATCCTGCAAGTTCACGCATGGTTCCCAGGGTAACCGGGGCCCGGTCGATCCCCGTGTCGACGTTCCCCCGCAGTGGTTGACTAAGCTGACCCCTATTGGGAGGGACACCACCCGGCCCGCCTCTGTAACACTGCCGAAACATTCGGTTGACGGCCGGGCAACACCTCGCCCATATCGTGAGGTCACCGCACGACGGGCGGCACCGGTTGCCCGTCGCACAGAGAGACGAGGAGCGACATCGTGGCATTCTCCACTCCGGACGAGGTCATCAAGTTCATCAAGGACGAGGGCGTCGAGTACGTCGACATCAGGTTCACCGACCTGCCCGGCGCCGAGCAGCACTTCACGATCGCTGCCGCGGCTTTCGACGAGGACATGATGGAGGACGGCCTGGCGTTCGACGGCTCGTCCATCCGGGGGTTCCAGTCGATCCACGAGTCCGACATGATGCTCCTGCCGGACGTGTCGACCGCTCGCCTCGACCAGTTCCGCAAGGCGAAGACGCTGAACATCAGCTGCTTCGTGCACGACCCCTTCACCCGTGAGGCCTACAGCCGCGACCCCCGCAACGTCGCGCGCAAGGCCGAGGAGTACCTGATCTCCACGGGCATCGCCGACACCTGCTTCTTCGGTGCCGAGGCCGAGTTCTTCGTGTTCGACTCCGTCCGCTACGGCTCGGGCACCAACCACGGCTTCTACGAGGTCGACTCGATCGCCGGCAACTGGAACACGGGAGCCGAGTCCGAGGCCGACGGTTCACCGAACCTCGGGTACAAGGTCCGCCCCAAGGGCGGGTACTTCCCGGTGGCGCCCTACGACCACTTCGTCGACCTGCGCGACGAGATGTCGACCAACCTCACCAACGCCGGCTTCGAGCTCGAGCGCTTCCACCACGAGGTGGGCTCCGGTGGCCAGCAGGAGATCAACTACAAGTTCAACACGCTCCTGCACGCGGCCGACGACATCCAGCTCTTCAAGTACATCGTCAAGAACACCGCGTGGAAGAACGGCAAGTCCGCGACCTTCATGCCCAAGCCCCTCTTCGGTGACAACGGCTCCGGCATGCACGCCCACCAGTCGCTGTGGAAGGACGGCAAGCCGCTGTTCCACGACGAGGCCGGCTACGCGGGACTGTCGGACGTCGCCCGCTACTACATCGGTGGCATCCTCCACCACGCGCCCAGCCTGCTCGCGTTCACCAACCCCACGATCAACTCGTACCACCGGCTCGTCCCGGGTTACGAGGCGCCGATCAACCTGGTGTACTCGCAGCGCAACCGCTCGGCCTGTGTCCGTATCCCGATCACGGGCAACAACCCCAAGGCCAAGCGCATCGAGTTCCGCTGTCCCGACTCGTCGGGCAACCCGTACTTCGCGTTCGCCGCGATGATGATGGCGGGCCTGGACGGCGTGAAGAACAAGATCGAGCCGCACGCCCCCGTGGACAAGGACCTCTACGAACTCCCGCCGGAGGAGGCCGCCGACATCCCGCAGGCCCCCACCTCGCTTTCCGCGGTGCTCGACCGCCTCGAGGCCGATCACGAGTACCTCACCGCGGGTGGCGTGTTCACCGAGGACCTGATCGAGAACTGGATCGAGTACAAGCGGGAGAAGGAGATCGCCCCGGTCAACCTGCGTCCGCACCCGCACGAGTTCGACCTGTACTACGACTGCTGATCCCGCAGCTCGCGTAATCGTTGAAACGCCCCGGCCCCTGTGGCCGGGGCGTTTACGGTTGACCCAGGACCGGGGAACGCCAGGAGGCGGGGAACGGAAGGGGTCGGGAGCTCGTGGACGCAGACGACGTGGACTTCCGGAGCGCCTCCCCGAGGGCCAGACCACTCAAGGTGGTCGCGGCCGCCCTGGACCCGGATCACGAACCGGGAACCGGCGGCGACGGCGAGAGCTACCCCGTGCTGCTCAAGCTGTCGCGGGTGCTCGACCCCGAGGAGGCGAGGTTGATCCTCGAACGGAACCCGTTCCTCCATGCCAGCGCGGGCTCACGCAAGCTCATCGCGATGGACACCTCGGTCGAGACACTGCGCGAACAGAAGGACCGTCTCCAGCTCCTCCTGGCCGAGGTCGAGGCGGACGCACTCGCCGAACAGGCCCGCCGCCGCTCCGAGGAGCACCGCGCGGCCGAACAGCGGCTGGCCGAGCTCCGTCGGCGGAACGACGTCCTCGGCGAGATCGAGTGGTGAACCGCCGAGGTCGTGGGGAAGCCGAGCTCGTGGGAGAGTGCTGAGATGAAGACACCCAGTTCCCCTCGCTCCGTTCAGGGCGCCGCCCGCTCCGCCGTCGACCATCCCGCCCTCGAGTGGCTGGCCCGCGCGGGCTTCGTCATGAACGGGATCCTCCACCTGCTCATCGGGTGGATCGCCATCCGGATCGCGACCGGATCGGGCGGAGAGGAGGCGTCCAACTCGGGTGCCCTCGCCGAGATCGCCTCCGCACCGGGTGGCCAGGCCCTCCTCTGGGTCGGCGCGATCGGCTTCCTCGCCCTCGGTCTCTGGCAGGTCATCGAGATGATCCTGGGATCGGAGGAGGCCTCGGACAGGGTCAAGGCGGGCGCCAAGGCCGCCGTCTACCTCGCTCTCGGCGTGACCACCGCCCGGTTCGCCTCCGGTGGATCCGATTCGGATTCCGAGACGGCGTCCGGTACCACCGCCGGACTGCTCGGCTCCGCACCGGGCAAGGTCGCGCTCGTCGTGGTGGGCCTCGTGATCATCGGCGTGGGCGCGTATCACGTCTACAAGGGCGCCACCAAGAAGTTCGTCGAGGACCTGGAACGCACCGGGGGCGGACACGTCGGGCGGGCCATCGTCGTCTCCGGTCAGCTCGGGTACATCGCCAAGGGTGCCGCCCTGGTCATCCTCGGCGGACTGGTGATCGCGGCGGTCGTGACCGCGGATCCCGAGAAGGCGGGCGGACTCGATGCCGCGCTGCGAACGGTCGGCGAGCAGCCGTTCGGCCAGATCCTGCTCATCATGACCGGCGTCGGGATCGCGTTGTACGGCGTCTACTCCCTGGGCCGTGCCAAGTACAGCCGGATGTGAGACGCCGGGCTCACACCGGCCGGGCTCAGCCGAGCTTGGGGAAGTTCTGGGGGCAGTAGGTACCCACGGCGGCGCCGAGGAAGAATCCCTGCTGCTCGGGGCCCAACCGCCCGTACTCGCCGAGCCACCCCGAGACCTCGTCCATCTGCTGGCCCCCGTCGAAGCGGCCACACGCCTCCGCGGCGGTGGCCACCGGATCCACGCCCTCGGGGAGTGCGACGTCCTGCCTCTGCAGCAGCGCGACGAAGTCACCGCCTCCGGGGGCGACGGGAGCGGGCTCAGCCGCCGGGGTGTCGTCCGCTCGTGGTTCCGGCGCGGGCTCCCCCGGCATCGGTTCCGGCTGCGGCTCGGGCGGCGGGGGCGGTGTCACGGGCCCGGTGGGCTTCTCCGGTCGCTCCTCGGCGAACGGGGTACTCGACGCGGCGGACGTCGTGGTGGACTCCGTGGCCACCTCGGGCGCCTCCCCCTCCACGGTCGCCCCGCCACAACCTCCGAGTACCACGGCGAGCGCGACCGCACCGAGGCCGGACGCTGCTGTCAGGATGCGTGAACTCATGGTGCGCATCGTAGGTCAACGGACCCGGTCCCCGGCAAGACGTACCGTCGCGATCACGCCCAGGTGATCGGTGCCACCCACCCGGACGGTCCTGGTCTCCCCCACCGCCGACGCTCCCCGCGCGAGCACGTGGTCGATGCCGATCAGTGGCGGGACGCGCCCGTCGGCTGGCCACGTGGGCACCCAGCCGTCGCCACCGCCGGAGACCGAATCGGTGTACCCTAGCCCACGCAGTCCGCGGAACCGGGCGTGGTCCCAGGTGGCGTTGAAGTCGCCGCCCACCACCACGGGGGCCGGTCCGGGCAACCCGCCGAGGTACCACCTCAGACGGTCCGCCTCCTCGACCGCGGCGGGACCGTCGAACACGGGCGCGACGGGGTGAGCCGCCACCACCGTCACCGGACCCGCGGGACCGGCCATGTCCGTGCGCAGGACTCCCAGGCTGAATCCGGCGACCCGCTCGGGTGGCGAGAGCGGGTACCGCGACCAGACCGCGACGCCCGCGGCCTGCGGGGCGGGATCGGATGCCTCGTGCGGGAGCATCTCGCCGAGGCCCGCCGCGCGGAGACCGTCGACAGCCTCCGGGGTGGCCTCCACCGTGAGCAGCAGATCGACCCCGCCGTCGCGGACGGCGCGGGCCACATCGACCGGGTCGGCTCCGCCGTACTCCAGGTTCTGCACCAGCACCCGGAGGTCGACGCCCTCGTCGTCGTCGTACCCACGGGCGGGTGACACCAGCGGGCCGTACTGGACCGCCCCCGCCCCGACCAGCGCCACGGCCACGACCGTCAACACCACGGAGCGGGCGCGCAGCGCCGCGAGGACCGCGATGAGGGAGAACGCCCAGGCCCACAGCGCGAACGTGGCCAGGACCAGGACCGCGGGCACCTCGGAGGTCGAGTGGTGCAGTGCGATTCCCGCCGCGGCCACCAGCACGGCCAGCACGGCCGCCGCCCGGGCCACCGGGCGGGGTCGCCTCACCGCAGGAACTTGCGGAGGTCCCCCAGTGCCGCGATCACACGGTCGAGGTCGTCACCGTTGCGGACCATCGAGCGGACCGTCTCCGCCACCGAGGCGATCGACGGTGAGGACGACGGTCCCGCGGCGGGCGCGACCGGCTCCCCGACGAGCGCACCCGAGGCCGCGCGG
>NZ_JAALEB010000284.1:0-10301 GCF_014145165.1 Dietzia sp. Cai40
CGCGGCCCGTGGGGCCCGACGGCGCCGCCCGGGGTGGACGACGCCGTCAGCGGGTCACTTGATCTCGCAGAGCACCGTTCCCTGGGTGACCGCGGCGCCGGCGTCCACGGACAGGTCGGTGACGACCCCGTCCTTGTGGGCGGTGACCGGGTTCTCCATCTTCATGGCCTCGAGCACGGCGATGAGCTCACCGGACTTGACCTCCTGGCCCTCCTCGACGGCCACCTTCACCACGGTGCCCTGCATGGGGGCCGAGACGGCGTCCCCGGAGGCGGCGGCACCGGCGGCCCCGCCGCGGGTGCGGGCCTTGGCCTTGCGGCGGACGGTGCCACCGTTGTGCGACCCGCCGAAGGCCAGGTCACCGGGCAGCGAGACCTCGACGCGGCGGCCGTCCACCTCGACGACGACCTTCTTGCGCTCGACCGGCTCGTCGTCGTCGGCGGGGGCACCGGTGGCGCTCCACGGCTCGATCGGGTTGTCCCACTCCTCCTCGATCCACTTGGTGTAGACGTCGAAGCCCTTCCCGTCACCCACGAAGGCGGGGTTGGCGACGACGTGGGCGTGGAACGGGATGACGGTGGCCATTCCCGCGACCGTGAACTCCGCGAGGGCACGGGCCGACCGCGCGAGCGCCTGGTCGCGGTCCTCGCCCCACACGATCAGCTTGGCCAGCATCGAGTCGAACTGGCCACCGATCGTGTCGCCCTGCTCGACGCCGGAGTCGACGCGGACGCCCGGCCCGCTGGGCTCGTGGTAGCCCGTGATCGTGCCGGGGGCGGGCAGGAAGCCGCGTCCGGCGTCCTCGCCGTTGATGCGGAACTCGAACGCGTGGCCGCGCGGGGTCGGGTCCTCGGTGAACTCGAGCACCTCACCCTCGGCGATCTTGAACTGCTGCAGCACGAGGTCGATGCCCGCGGTCTCCTCGGTGACCGGGTGCTCCACCTGGAGGCGGGTGTTGACCTCGAGGAAGGAGATCGTGTCGCCCTGGACCATGTACTCGACCGTGCCGGCGCCGTAGTAACCGGCCTCCTTGCAGATGGCCTTGGCGGAGTCGTGGATCCGCTTGCGCTGGTCGTCGGTGAGGAACGGGGCCGGGGCCTCCTCGACGAGCTTCTGGAAGCGACGCTGCAGCGAGCAGTCGCGGGTGCCGGCGACGACCACGTTGCCGTGCTGGTCGGCGAGGACCTGGGCCTCGACGTGGCGCGCCTTGTCGAGGTACTGCTCGACGAAGCACTCGCCGCGACCGAAGGCGGCGGTGGCCTCACGGGTGGCCGAGTCGAAGAGCTCGGCGACCTCGGACATCTCGTGGGCGACCTTCATCCCGCGCCCGCCGCCACCGAAGGCGGCCTTGATGGCGATGGGCAGGCCGTACTCCTCCGCGAACTTCACGACCTCGTCGGCATTGGCGACGGGGTCCTTGGTGCCGGCCGCCATCGGAGCCTTGGCGCGCTCGGCGATGTGCCGGGCGGTGACCTTGTCGCCGAGGTCGCGGATGGCACTGGGCGGCGGCCCGATCCAGATCAGCCCGGCGTCGATGACGGCCTGGGCGAAGTCGGCGTTCTCGGAGAGGAAGCCGTACCCGGGGTGGATGGCGTCGGCTCCGGACTTGGCGGCCGCGTCGAGGATCTTGTCGAAGACCAGGTAGGACTCCGCGGAGGTGGTGCCTCCCAGGGCGAAGGCCTCGTCGGCCAGCTTGACGAACAGGGCATCGGCGTCGGGCTCGGCGTACACGGCCACGCTGGCCAGACCGGCGTCCTTCGCCGCGCGGATCACACGTACAGCGATCTCGCCGCGGTTGGCGACGAGGACCTTGGTGATGTGAGAGCTGGCATGACTGGGCACTCAGGGCCTCCTGGTGATGGACGTCTCTTAGACCGGTGCGCCCGGTAGGGGCACCGATATTCTCCAGCAGTCTAATGAGAGGCCCCCCTCATGTGTGGGTTTGGGGGTCGAAGGGCTGCCCCACGGGGGCGGGCCGAGCGGGTCGTCGCCTCTCTGACCTGCTGTTCAGCTGCGGAGCTCGGGCCGCCACAACTGGTGCGCGTGGATCCCGGCCCCCTCGAGGAGGCGCCGCAACAGCGGAAGGCTGAGTCCGATGACGCTCGACGGGTCGCCGTCTATCCGGTCGATGAACCAGCCGCCGAGCGACTCGATGGTGAAGCCGCCGGCGCACTCGAGGGGCTCGCCGGTGCGGAGGTAGACGTCGAGGTCGGCGTCCGACGGGGCGCCGAAGTGAACCGTGGTGTCGGAGGTGTCGGTCCCGCTCCGGGTGACGACGAGGGGGCCGTCCCCGGTGAGGTCGGCGACCATCAGTGCGTGGCCGGTGATCAGCACCCCGTGACGACCGCGCATCCTCCGCCACCGCGCCATCGCACGCTCGTAGGTGTGCGGCTTGCCCTCGAGCCGGCCGTCGACCAGGAGCATCGAGTCGCAGCCCACCACGATGAGCGTGTCGGCACCCGCGGCCCGGGCCTCGGCCGCGAGTGCCCCGCCCTCACGATCGAGGACGTCCTGCGCCTTCGCGCGGGCCAGTTCCTCCACCACGCGTACATGCGGGGTGGCCGCGGGGAGTGCGGCCTGGAGGGCGTCCTCGTCGACCTGCGGGTGTCGGATGAGCGGGTCCACGCCGGCCTGCTGGAGGATCCGCAGGCGGGACGGGGAGGCCGAGGCGAGGACGAACGTGATCATGGGTCCAGCGTAGCCAGGGCCTCAGTTCCGCGGCAGCAGCATCGTGACGGTGAGCGTGGTGGGCTCGATCGCACGCACCGAGTGCCGCAGCCCCGCGGTGAGGTGGATCATTTCGCCGGGCACCAGGACGACCGTGCGGTCGGGGAGGCCGAACTCCACCCGGCCCCTCAGGACCTGGACGAGGATCGGGTGGTGGGCCGCGTGGTTGCCGAGTTCGTGACCCTCCGCGAACTCGAACGCCACGATCTTCGCGGTCTCGTCCTCGTGCACGACGGAGGCCCGAGGCCGGTTCTCGAAGGGCTCGGCGCGACCGATGATGTCGGTCAGATGGGTGGCGGTGCCCTCGGTGGTCCCGGCGCGGCTGCCGTGGTCGCGGTCGTCGCGTTCGGGGGTGGTGGGCTCGTTGGACACGCGGCGCCTCCTGGAAGTTGGTGTCCCCCAACCTACGGGGCGGGCGTCCGGTGTGGTTGCCGCGTAGCCGGTCCGCATCCGCCCACGCGCCTGTACGGACAGACCGCAGCCGCCCCCGGCGCCGCACTCCCGCAGGCGCTTCGGTGCGCGCGGGCGTGCAGGGACGGGGGCGGCTGTGGTGCCGCCGGGCTGGGCCGGGTCAGTACTGGCGGCGGTTGAGGAACGACGTGGGGTTGTACCCGAACGGCGGCCGCAGTCGGTCCTCGTAGGACCCCCAGTCGTCCTTGATTCCCGTGGGGAACTCACCCTGGTGGACGGCGTTACCCTGCGCGGTCGCGAGCACGGCGGCCAGGATGCCCACCTCGACCGCGGTGGGGTTGCCGCGCACGACCTGGAAGAACGGCGCCGCGGCCTTCTCCTCCGTGGCCTCGTTCTCCACGGCCGTGTTCTCCGCGGCCTGCTGCTGCTCGGCGGCGGTCACAGCGGGATGTTCCCGTGCTTCTTGGCGGGCACCTCGACGACCTTGCGGTCGAGCAGGCGGAGCGCCTGAGCCACCTGCAGGCGGGTGTGCGACGGCGGGATGACGGCGTCGACGTAGCCCCGCTCGGCGGCGACGTACGGGTTGACGAGGGTGTCCTCGTACTCGGCCTGCAGCTTCAGGCGCAGCGCGTCGACGTCCTCGCCGTTCGCGGCGGCGGCCTTCAACTGCTCGCGGTAGACGAACCCGACGGCCCCGGACGCGCCCATGACGGCGATCTCGGCCGTCGGCCACGCCAGGTTGATGTCGGCGCCCATGTGCTTGGAACCCATGACGTCGTACGCGCCGCCGTATGCCTTGCGGGTGATCACGGTGACCTTGCCGACCGTGGCCTCACCGTAGGCGTACAGCAGCTTCGCGCCGCGGCGGATGATCCCGTCGAACTCCTGGCCGGTGCCGGGCAGGAAGCCGGGGACGTCGACCAGGGTCAGGATGGGGATGTTGAAGGCGTCGCAGGTGCGGACGAAGCGCGCGGCCTTCTCGGAGGCCTTGATGTCCAGGCAGCCGGCGAACTGGGTGGGCTGATTGGCCACCACGCCGACGCTGCGGCCCTCGACCCGGCCGAACCCGACGATCACGTTCATGGCGTACTGCGCCTGGGTCTCGAGGAACTCGCCGTCGTCGACGATGTGCGAGATGACCTCGTGCATGTCGTACGGGCTGTTGGAGGAGTCCGGGATGATCGTGTCCAGCTCGTGGTCCTCGAGGGTGAGGTTGTCCTCGATCGCGCCCTCGGTCGGCGGGACCGGGAACCGGGGGGCCTCGGCCCGGTTGTTGCTGGGCAGGTAGGACAGCAGGTCCTTGACGTAGTCGAGGGCGTCCTGCTCGTCGTTCGCGGTGTAGTGGGAGACGCCCGACTTGGTCATGTGCGTGGTGGCACCGCCGAGCTCCTCCTGGGTGACCTCCTCGCCGGTGACCGTCTTGATGACGTCCGGGCCGGTGACGAACATCTGCGAGGTCTTGTCGACCATCACGGTGAAGTCGGTGAGGGCGGGGGAGTAGACGTGGCCACCGGCGGAGGGGCCCATGATCAGGGACACCTGGGGGATCACCCCGGACGCCTGGACGTTGCGGTGGAAGATCTCCCCGTACAGACCGAGCGAGACCACACCCTCCTGGATGCGGGCACCGGCACCGTGGTTGATGCCGATCATCGGCCGGCCGGTTTTGAGGGCCAGGTCCATCACCTTGACGATCTTCTCGCCGTAGACCTCACCGAGGGAGCCGCCGAAGACGGTGGCGTCCTGCGAGAACACGCAGACGCTCCGGCCGTCGACGGTGCCGTACCCGGTGATGACACCGTCGCCCAGCGGCCGACGCTCGGCCAGGCCGAAGGTTGTGGCACGGTGGCGGGCGAGCGCGTCGATCTCGACGAACGAGCCCGGATCGAGCAGGTTCTCGATCCGCTCGCGGGCCGTCATCAGGCCCTTGTCGTGTGTCCTGTCGACCGCGGCCTGTCCCATCGGGGCGCGGGCTTCGTCGAGCCGCCGACGCAGCTCGGACAGCTTCCCGGCGGTCGTGTGGATGTCGGGCGTCGCAGCGTCGGTCTGGACGTCGTCACTCACGTCCGGTTCTGAGGCAGTCGTCATGTTGTAAGACTCTAACGACTCGGGTGGCTCCGTGGCGACGTGACCCGGCCTACTCCCCCGACACCGACCCCGCCGTCGGGCGGGGTTCGGACCTACTCTGGACGTCGTGCACGCAGACCCCGGACCCGAATCGCCGCGCCCGCTCGACGCCGATGCCCTCCGCCGGGAGCTGGTCGAGAGGCCGGGTGCGCCGTACAGCTCCCTCGAGGTCCTGGAGGAGGTCGGGTCGACCAACGCCGAGGCGATGAGGCGAGCGGGACTGGGCGCCGCGGACCGCGGTGTGCTCCTGGCCGAGTACCAGGCCTCGGGACGCGGGCGGCTCGGACGCACGTGGACGGCGCCTCCGCGGACCCAGGTGGTGGTGAGTGTCCTGCTGCGGCCCGGCTCGGTCTCACCCACCCTGTTCGGGTGGCTGCCCCTGGTCACGGGTCTCGCGATCCGGGACGGACTCGTGGCGGCGGGCGGGGTGGACGCCACGCTCAAGTGGCCCAACGACGTGCTCGTCGACGGGGGCAAGATCGCGGGGATCCTCTCGGAGATGACGACGGTCCCCGCGGAGGGGGACTTCGAGTTGCGCCTTCCCGCGCTGGTGGTGGGTGTGGGGATCAACGTGACACTGACGCGGGAGCAACTGCCCGTCCCGCACGCGACCTCCCTCGCCCTCTCCGGTGGGACGACCGACCGTGACGTCGTCGCACGGGCGGTCCTCGAGGCCCTGGCGCACCGGCACGAGCAGTGGCGTCGATGCGAACGCGGGAGCGGATCGACCATCTCGGACGAGCTCATGGCCGAGTACTCGGCGGCCTGCTCGACCGTCGGGGCCGAGGTCCGCGTCGAACTGCCGGGCGACGTCGTACGGACAGGGCGAGCCGCACGCGTGGACAGGGAGGGCCGCCTCGTCGTCGTCACCCCGGACGGGGAGCTGTCCGTGGCCGCCGGGGACGTGACCCACGTGCGTCCGGCCGCCGGCCGGTGGGGCGGCTGACCCGTGGGGTTCGTCCGTTCGGTCGTCTCTCCGGGGGAGACGCTGATCGTCCACAGCCACCCGCACTGGCGCGCGCTCGTGCGCCCCGCACTGGTGACGGTGATCGGCGCCGGTCTCGCCGGGATCGCCGGGGGGTTCATCGAGACGCAGGTCGTGCACTCGGGGGACCGGGCCGCGACCTGGGCGATGGTGGCGGGGATCTACCTCCTCGTTGTCCTGCGCTTCGGCCTGTGGCCCGCGCTGCGGTGGGCGCGCACCGACCTCGTGGTGACCGACGAGCGCGTGCTCTACCGGCCGGCCGGCTCGACGCGACGGTGTGTGGACGTGCCGTTGCGCCGGATCAGTGCCGTGCGGTTCCGGCACACCCTCACCGACCGGGCCCTGGGCACCGGGTGTCTCATCCTCGAGTGCGGACACCTGCCCCCGGTCGAGATCGACCATGTCCCCGCCGTGGCGCGGGTCCACGCCACGGTCTACGACGAACTGCTCCGTCTGCCCGCGGTGCCCCCGCCCGGCCCCCTCGCCCCGCCACCCCGCTTCCGCTGGGGGCTGCCGGGGCGTCGGTGACCTCCCCACCACCCGTGAGAACATGGACCACGTGAACGACGACTCGCGCATCCGCCGCAATCCTCTCGGTTCGCCCGTCGTGGCGATGATCGGAGGCGGGCAGCTCGCCCGCATGACGCACCAGTCGGCGGTGGCGCTCGGCCAGACCCTGCGCGTTCTCGCCGCCGACCCGCAGGACCCGGCCGCGCAGGTCACCCCCGACGTCGTGATCGGCGCCCACGACGACCCGGACGCGGTCCGGGGTGTCGCGGCCGGCGCCGACGTGATGACCTTCGACCACGAGCACGTGCCACCGGAGATCCTCGTCGAGCTCGAGTCCGCCGGCGTCGCGGTGCGGCCCCGGGCCTCGGCGCTCATCCACGCCCAGGACAAGCTGGTCATGCGCCGCGCGCTCGAGGAGATCGGGGCGCCGATCCCGCCGTTCACGGCGATCGACTCCGTCGAGGACGTCCGGCGCTTCCACGGCGAGCAGGAGGGGCACATCGTCCTCAAGGCCGCGCGCGGCGGCTACGACGGCCGCGGCGTGTGGATGCCGGGCTCTCTGGAGGAGGCCGAGCGCATCGCGACGGAGCAACTCGACGCCGGTGTGCCGATGATGGCCGAGGCGCGGGTGCCGTGGACCCGGGAGCTCTCCGCGCTCGTCGCCCGCTCGCCGTTCGGCCAGGGAGCGGTGTGGCCCGTCGTGGAGACGGTCCAGCGCGACGGGATCTGCGCGGTGGTGGTGGCACCGGCCACCGGGCTGCCCGACGATCTCCGCTCCGCGGTCCAGGCCACCGCCCTGCGCCTGGCCGAACACCTCGACGTCACCGGGGTGATGGCGGTCGAACTCTTCGAGGTCACCGGTTCCGACGGCCGCCCGGGTGTGCTGGTGAACGAACTGGCGATGCGACCGCACAACTCCGGACACTGGACCATGGACGGAGCCACCACCAGCCAGTTCGAGCAGCATCTGCGGGCCGTTCTCGACTATCCGCTGGGTTCCACCGTCCCGACGGCCCCCGTGACCGTGATGGCCAACGTGCTCGGCGCGGCCCGTGCCCCGGAGATGAGCATGGACGAGCGGGTGCACCACCTCGGGGCCCGGTTCCCGCACGCCAAGGTCCACCTCTACGGGAAGTCCGAGCGGCCGGGACGCAAGATCGGGCACGTCAACGTCCTCGCCGACCCCGGGGTCGACCCGGATGACGCCGACCAGGTCGCCACGGTCCGCGCGGTGGCCGAGCACGCCGCCCACTGGCTGTCCCACGGGGAATGGGCCGACGGGTGGGACCCCCACACGGGGGCACCGGTCGGCGACTTCGACCGCTGACGCCACCCCCTTCGACGAAAGGCACCACCATGACCGCACCACAGGGCGGGCCGCAGGTCGGTCTGATCATGGGCAGCGACTCCGACTGGCCGACGATGGAGGGCGCGGCGGAGGCGCTCGCCGAGTTCGGGATCCCCTTCGAGGTGGGCGTCGTCTCGGCCCACCGGACCCCGCAGAAGATGCTGGACTACGCCCGCTCGGCCGCGGGCCGGGGTATCCGGGTGGTGATCGCGGGTGCCGGCGGGGCCGCGCACCTGCCGGGGATGGTCGCCTCCGCCACCCCGCTGCCGGTCATCGGTGTCCCGGTGCCCCTGAAGCACCTCGACGGCATGGACTCGCTGCTCTCGATCGTGCAGATGCCGGCAGGGGTGCCCGTGGCCACCGTGTCGATCGGCGGGGCCCGCAACGCCGGGCTCCTGGCGGTCCGGATCCTCGCCGCCTCCGACCCGGAGCTCCGGTCCCGGATGGAGGGTTTCCAGGCCGAGCTGGAGGCGATGGTGGAGCGCAAGGACGCCGCGCTGCGCCAGAGCCTCCTGGGCTGATCCGCCCCGTCCTCCGCGGCACCGTCCGCCCCGCCCGGGAGGCCCGCCGCCCGGGCGGGGCGGGCGGTGCCCGACTGGTAACTTGGATGGCCGGGCGCGGCACGTCAGACCCCGCGGCGATATCGACGGTGAAGGTGCGTCGTCGGCATCGCCGGGAGGTGCCCCGGACGGTGTCCGCCGCGCGATCAGCACCGACGATTCCCTCTTGGAGGACCGCACATGTCCGGTAACCCCGACTTCGACCTGTACCAGCCCGCGGAGGAGCACGAGGAGCTCCGCGCGGCGATCCGTGCCCTCTCCGAGAAGGAGATCGAGCCGCACGCCGCGGACGTCGACGAGAACGAGCGGTTCCCGCAGGAGGCGCTCGACGCGCTCAACGCCTCGGGCTTCAATGCGGTCCACGTGCCGGAGGAGTACGGCGGGCAGGGCGCGGACTCTGTCGCGGCGTGCATCGTCATCGAGGAGGTCGCCCGCGTGTGCGGTTCGTCCTCGCTGATCCCGGCCGTGAACAAGCTCGGCACGATGGGCCTGATCCTGGCCGGAGGTGAGGACCTCAAGCAGCAGGTCCTGCCCGGGATCGCCGAGGGCGCGATGGCCTCGTACGCCCTGTCGGAGCGCGAGGCCGGGTCCGACGCCGCGGCCATGCGCACCCGCGCCCGCCAGGACGGCGACGACTGGATCCTCAACGGCGGCAAGGCGTGGATCACCAACGGCGGCAAGTCCACCTGGTACACCGTTATGGCCGTGACGGACCCCGAGAAGGGCGCCGGCGGCATCTCCGCGTTCATGGTGCACGCCGACGACGAGGGCTTCGGCGTCTCGAAGACCGAGAAGAAGCTGGGCATCAAGGGTTCGCCCACAGCGGAGCTGTACTTCGAGAACGTCCGCATCCCGGGTGATCGGATCATCGGCGAGCCGGGCACCGGCTTCAAGACCGCGCTGCAGACCCTGGACCATACCCGCCCGACCATCGGCGCCCAGGCCGTGGGCCTCGCCCAGGGTGCGCTCGACGCGGCGATCGCCTACACCAAGGAGCGCAAGCAGTTCGGCAAGGCGATCTCGGACTTCCAGAACACCCAGTTCATGCTCGCCGACATGGCGATGAAGGTCCAGGCCTCCCGTCTCATGGTGTACACGGCCGCCGCCAACGCCGAGCGCGGCAGCGCGCCGGGTGGGCAGAAGCTGGGCTTCATGGCCGCGGCGTCCAAGACGTTCGCCTCGGACGTCGCGATGGAGGTCACCACCAACGCCGTGCAGCTCTTCGGCGGCGCGGGCTACACCCGCGACTTCCCGGTCGAGCGCATGATGCGCGACGCCAAGATCACCCAGATCTACGAGGGCACCAACCAGATCAACCGCATGGTCATGGCGCGTCAGCTCCTGGGCTGATCCTCCGGGCACCGGCCCGCCGACCTGCACACGAGAGCCGCCACTTCCGACCGGGGGTGGCGGCTCTCGACGTGGATGCACGGCCGCGGGGTGGCGTTGTGCCGCGGCGCCGGGCCGTCAGAGGGTGAGGGTGGTCCGCTCCGTGGTGGCCACGTCCGCGACCCCCGGTGCATCCGGGTCCGATCCGGTGACGAGGACGGCGGAGCCCCCCGAGGCGAGGATCCGGGCGAGGACGCCCACGACGTCGTCCCGCTCGCGGCCGGCGACGAGCGCCCGGCCGGCC
>NZ_JAALEB010000285.1:0-7471 GCF_014145165.1 Dietzia sp. Cai40
TCGAGCCCGGGGCGGGGCCCGGTGGCGAGCAGGTTGACCAGCGAGAAACCCAGGTCGGTCCGGTCCGCGGCCGTCCACCGCGTGTCGGGGACCAGCGAGTCCCCGGATCCGGAGAGGAAGAACAGGTCACGCTGGGCGTAGGTGGAGACGAACTCGGTCCGTTCGATCACGACCCCCGGGGGCAACCGGTCGATGCGCCACTGGCCGTCCCGCCGGGCCAGGCCGATGGTCACCTCCAGCTGCCCCACGTCCTCCCTGAAGATGCCGCCGGGGTCGAGTGAGCCGACCTTCTCGGCGCGCAGCGTGTACTCGGCCCGGTCCGCGCCCCGTCCACCCTCCGCGCTGAGGTCCGCCCGGAGGACGATCGTCGTCTCGGCGGAGTCGTCCCAGGTCTCGGCCGCCTCCGGGGTGAGGAACTGACGGGCCGCCGCGTGTCGCTGGTCGGCGATCGCGGCCGCCTTGAGAAAGTCCCGGACGAGGAGGTCCGGCTCCTGGTCGGGCACCGGGGTGGGGACGGCCAGGCCGGCCCCGGACGGCGAGAAGGTGTCGATGACCTGGGGCGACGACGACGAGGGCAGCGTCGCGCACCCGGTGGCACCGAGCGCGGCCACGCAGACCAGCGCCACCGCCGCGACCAGAGCCCGCACACGGTTCACGAGCGGGCCTCCTCGGTCCCGGGGACGCGGTCCAGCGGGGTCGGGGACCCGGTGCTCACCAGCCGCGCCTCGTCCTCCGGGGTCAACGGCAGCGGGCTCGAGGTGAGGGTGCCCCCGTGGCGCCGGGGGATGGTCAGCCGGAAGCACGACCCCTCCCCGGGGCTGCCCCAGCAGTCCAGCCGGCCGCCGTGCAGCTTGGCGTCCTCGAGCGCGATCGCCAGACCGAGTCCGGTCCCGCCCGACCGACGGACCCGGGAGGGATCCGCCCGCCAGAAGCGGTTGAACACGAGCGACTCCTCGCCGGGCTTGAGCCCCACGCCGTGATCGCGCACCGAGACCGCGAGCGCCGCCTCGGACCCGCGGAGGGTCACCCGGACGGGCTTGGACTCCGAGTGGTCGAGTGCGTTGGCCACCAGGTTGCGCAGGATGCGCTCCACCCGTCGGGAGTCCACCTCGGCCACCACCGGCTCGGCCGGCATGTCCAGCTCGACCTGTACGCCCGCCGACTCCGCGATGTGCGACACGGTGGACACCGCGTCCTCGACCGCCCCCCGCACGTCCAGCGCGGTCACCGAGAGCTCGGCCATTCCGGCGTCGTGGCGGGAGACCTCCAGGAGGTCGGTGAGAAGGCTCTCGAACCGGTCGAGTTCGGACTCCAGCAGCTCGACGGCCCGCTTGGTCGGGGGGTCGAGGTCACCGGCGGAGTCGGAGATGATGTCCGCCGCCATCCGGACAGTGGTCAGCGGGGTGCGCAGCTCGTGCGAGACGTCCGAGGTGAAACGCTTCTGCAGGTCGCCGAACTCCTCCAGCTGGGTGATCTGGTCGGACAGGCTCTGTGCCATGTCGTTGAACGCCATCGCCAGTCGGGCGACGTCGTCCTCTCCCCGGATCACCATCCGTTCCTTGAGGTGACCGTTGGCGAACCGCTGCGCGATCGACGCCGCCTGGCGGACCGGCAGCACCACCTGCCGTGCGACCATCCACGCGATCGCCGCACTGAGCACGATGATCGCCAGGCCGGCGGTCGCGACGATCCCGCGCATGATCCCGAGCGTCTGTTCCTCGGCGATGAGCGGATAGACCAGGTAGAGCTCGAGCCCGGGGATCGACGAGTCCGTCGGCGTCCCGATGATCAGCGCCTTGGCGGGCTCTCCCCGGAAGTCGACCGTGACGTACTGGTAGGCGACCCGGCCCCGCTGGACCAGCGACTGCAACTCCGGGGGCACCTGCGAGTCGGCCGGGCTGACGACCTGCCCGCGCCCGGTCTGGTCGGGCACCACCAGGATCGGGTCGAAGGTGCCCGCGTGCACCAACTCCCCGTCGGAGGCGATGCCCCGCTCCCCCAGTGCGCTGCGCGCCTGGTCGAGGCGGGACTGCTCACTGGTCCCCTCGTCGGTCGCGGCGATCTGCGCCTCGACGGTGACCCGCAGCCGGCCAGCCTGCTCGACCGCGGCGTCCAGTTTGGTCGAGAGCAACTGCGCGGCCATCTGGCTCTGCAGCATGAACGCGATCGTGAGGATCACGCCCATGGACAGCGCGAGGGTCGAGGTGACCACCCGGAGCTGGAGGGATCGCCGCCACATGCGCGCGAACCGCATCCCCAGGACGGTGAGGTCCAGTTCCCGGATCCGCTCCAGGAGGGTCGACGACGAGTCGGTCATGTCCCGGGTGTCGCGCTCGTCGCCGGAGGACGCCGCCGCGTCGTCCGGGCGACGTGCGGTCACGAGACCGGACCGGCCTTGTACCCGACTCCGCGCACGGTGAGGACGACCTCGGGGTTCTCCGGGTCCTTCTCGATCTTCGCGCGCAGGCGCTGGACGTGCACGTTGACCAGCCGGGTGTCGGCCGAGTGACGGTAGCCCCAGACGTGTTCGAGCAGGACCTCGCGGGTGAAGACCTGGCGGGGCTTGCGGGCGAGCTCCACCAACAGGTCGAACTCCAACGGCGTGAGCGGGATCGGCGTGCCCTCACGCGTCACGGTGTGGGCGGGCACGTCGATCGTCACATCACCGATGTGCAGGAGTTCACTCGGTTCGTCCTCACCCCGGCGCAGACGCGCCCGGATGCGGGCCACGAGCTCCTTGGGCTTGAACGGCTTCATGATGTAGTCGTCGGCTCCGGACTCCAACCCCAGGACCACGTCCACGGTGTCCGTCTTGGCCGTGAGCATGACGATCGGCACCCTGGACTCGCCGCGGATGTCCCGACACACGTCGATCCCGCTCCGGCCCGGGAGCATGAGGTCGAGCAGGACCAGATCGGGCTGGACCGCCCGGAAGGTCTCGATGGCCTGGACGCCGTCGCCCACGACCTCGGTCTCGAACCCCTCGCCCCGCAGGACGATGGTGAGCATCTCTGCCAGTGCGGCGTCGTCGTCGACGACGAGGATCTTCGGGGTCATTGTCACCACTTGTGTCGGCGTGAGTGTCGGCATGTGTCCATGGAGACCTTACCCGGCCGCACCGACGGGCCGGGCCCACGGCTCGGCTCGGTGGACGGGGAATCCGTGGCGCCGACGGCTCACGAGCCGGCCACGAGGTCCGCCAACCGCCGCACGTCGGGGTCGACGCCCAGCACCCGCCAGGGCGAGCGCCATGCGGAGGCGGCGAGCCGACGGTAGGCCTCCCCCGTCGCCGTCTGGAGGGCGGCGTCCCTCTCGTAGCGGTCCCGGGTCCGGGCCGGGTCCGCCGTCTCCCGGGCGCCGGCCCTCTCGGCGGCCAGTGCGGTCGGCGTGTCCAGCAGGATCTGCAGGTCCGGCCGCGGCAGACCGAGTCGGTCGAACTCGAGCTCACCGATCCAGCGGATCACCTCCGCCTCCCGCCCGGGTCCGAGCCGGGCCGCCGTGTAGGCGGCGTTGGAGGCCACGTACCGGTCGAGCAGGACCACGTCGTGGGAGGCGGCCAGTTCACGGAGCTCGGCGAGGGCCGCGTGTCGGTCCAGGGCGAACAGCAACGCCATCGCGTGCGGGGAGTCGGCCGTACCGGCCTGGCCGCCGTGCAGGGCGTCGGCGGCCAGGTCGGCGTGCAGGGTCCCGTACCGGGGGAACGCCAGACGCCCGACCGACACACCCCGGTCGGTGAGCTCACCGACCAGGGCGGTCGTCAGGGTGTTCTTGCCCGCGCCGTCGAGCCCCTCGACGACGACCAGACGCGCGACCACGGGATCGGATCAGTACCGGTAGTGGTCGGGCTTGTACGGGCCCTCGACGTCCACACCGATGTACTCGGCCTGGTCCTTGGCGAGCGTGGTGAGCGATCCACCGAGTGCCTCGACGTGCAGGCGCGCGACCTTCTCGTCGAGGATCTTGGGCAGCAGGTGGACGCCGATCGGGTACTGGTCGGCCTTGCTGAACAGCTCGATCTGGGCGATCACCTGGTCGGAGAAGCTGTTGGACATCACGAACGACGGGTGGCCGGTGGCGTTGCCGAGGTTGAGCAGACGCCCCTCCGACAGCACGATGATCGAGCGGCCGTCGGAGTCGAAGACGAACTCGTCGACCTGCGGCTTGATGTTGATGCGGGTGACGTCCGCCGCGGACTCCAGTCCGGCCATGTCGATCTCGTTGTCGAAGTGGCCGATGTTGCCCAGGATCGCCTTGTTCTTCATCCGCTTCATGTGGTCGAAGGTGATGATGTCCTTGTTGCCGGTGGCCGTGATGATGATGTCGGCCGCCTCGATGGCCTCGTCCACGGTCACCACGTCGAAGCCGTCCATGAGGGCCTGCAGCGCGTTGATCGGGTCGATCTCGGTGACCTGGACGCGCGCGCCCTGGCCGGCGAGGGCCTCGGCGCACCCCTTGCCCACGTCGCCGTAACCGCACACCAGGGCCTTCTTGCCGCCGATGAGGGCGTCGGTGCCGCGGTTGATGCCGTCCAGCAACGAGTGGCGGGTGCCGTACTTGTTGTCGAACTTGCTCTTGGTGACCGCGTCGTTGACGTTGATCGCCGGGAACGGCAGCACACCCTCGGCGTGGAAGTGGTACAGGCGGTGTACGCCGGTGGTGGTCTCCTCGGTGACGCCCTGGACCGACTCGGCGATGGCCGTGTACTTGCCCGGGTGGGCCGGCACGGACTCGCGCAGCAGCGCGTGGAAGACCTTCTCCTCCGCCGACCAGGCGGGGTCGTCCGACGGCACGGCCCCGGCCTGCTCGAACTCCTTGCCCTTGATCACGAGCATGGTGGCGTCGCCACCGTCGTCGAGGATCATGTTGGGATCGGTGCCGGGCCAGGTCATGATCTGCTCCGTGCACCACCAGTACTCGGCGAGCGTCTCGCCCTTCCACGCGAACACCGGCACGCCGGACGGGGCCTCGGGCGTGCCCTCCGGGCCCACGACGACGGCGGCGGCCGCCTCGTCCTGCGTGGAGAAGATGTTGCACGAGGCCCACCGGACCTCCGCGCCCAGCGCGGTCAGCGTCTCGATCAACACGGCGGTCTGCACCGTCATGTGGATGGACCCGGCGATCCGGGCCCCCGCCAGCGGCTGCTCCGCCCCGTACTCCTCGCGCAGCGCCATGAGGCCGGGCATCTCGTGCTCGGCCAGACGGATCTGCTTGCGGCCCGCCTCCGCCAGCGACAGATCCGCCACCTTGAACTCGACACCGTTGACGGACTGCACGTGCAGATCAGCGGACATGTGTGCGACCAGCTCCTCGTAGTTCGGAAAAGACTTCCGCACCACACTAGCGGGGAGCTCTACCGCTACGCCGTCCCCGTCTCCGGACCGCCGACCCGGGTGCGGAAGACGGTGGCCCCGTCGGCGCCCTCCAGCTCCACCACCGGCGTCGAGGCGGGGACCCACACCGCGTGGCCGGGCCCCAGCGTCTCCGTGGTCCCGTTCTCCGACACGCACACCCGGCCGGAGGTACACAACAGGACCTCCGGGCCGTCGGTCCGGTAGGTGACGGGGCCGGTGCCGGCGGGGAGCACGATGCGCGAGAGCGCGAAGTCGGGCTCGGGCGTGGGGTAGTCCACCTCCCCGGGGATCCCGCGATCGGCGGGGACCGGCCGCACCGTGGGGTCCGCGAGCGGGTCGAACGCGAGCACCCGCATCAGCTCCGGGACGTCGACGTGCTTGGGTGTCAGGCCCCCGCGCAGGACGTTGTCCGAGTTGGCCATGACCTCCACCCCGACTCCGCGGAGATAGGCGTGGAGCTGACCGGGGCCCAGGTACACGGCCTGTCCCGGCCGGAGCACCACCCTGTTGAGCAGCAGGGCACCCAGGACACCGGGATCCGTGGGGTACCGCTCGGCGAGCTCGACCACGGTCGTGGCCTCGTTCGACCACTCGCCGGAGACACCCTCCGCGGTGAGGTACCCCACGGCGCCGGTGACCAGGTCCGCCACCACCGTCTCCAACGCCATGTGCGGCATCGTCACGACGGTGGTGAACACCGCACGGAGGCCCTCCGCGTCCGGCTGGCCGTCCAGCATGTCGCGGTAGGGGCGCAGGGCCGGCACGTCGAGGGCGTCGAACAACGCCACGGTACGGGGCACGGGGCGGAATCCGACCAGCGCGTGGAACTCGGTCAGGGCCACCAGGATCTCGGGCTTGTGGTTGGTGTCGCGGTAGTTGCGATCCGGGGCGTGGACGGCGATCCCCCGCGCGTCCTCGGCGGCGAAACCCTCCCTCGCCCTCTCCGGGGACGGGTGCGCCTGCAGGGAGAGCGCCTGCTCGGCGGACAGGAGCTTGACCAGGAACGGCAGTCCGCCCCCGTGTTCCGCGGCCACCCGCGCCCCGAGCTCTCCCTCGGGGTCGGCGGCGATCCGCGCGTCCAACCCCCGCCCGTCGGCGCAGAGCGACGAGCCGGAGTCGTGGGCGCCGAACCAGTGCTCGGCCACCGGGTGCGGTGCCGGGGAGTGGGTTCCGCACAACTCGGGGAGCGCTGTCCGCGAGCCCCATGCGTACGCCTGGACGACCGGGGTGAGAGCGACCACGGTTCTAGAGCCCCCCCACCAGCAGGTACGCGGCGGAGAGCTCGGTCCGTGCCATGAGCGCGGCCACCTTTCCGCTCAACGGGGCCGGTGTGGCACCGACCGTGTCCCGACCACGATCGGAGATCCACTCGACGTCCGCGAGCGGGCCCGCGGCCAGGCGGACGAATTCCTCGTCCGCGCTGAGCACCATACCGAGGTGCCGGATGGTCCTGTCCTCGCGTTCACCGTCGAGCTGGTCGTCGTGGAACAGACTCGCGAGGGGGTCCACGGCGGGCAGCCCTCGGGCGCGCTCGGCCTGCGACCGGACGGCGTCGGTGACGGAGGAGGTCGCCGTGACCCGGCCGGCGTCGCAGAACGCGGCCACCGCCCTGTCGCAGTAGGCCGCGGACAACGGATCCGAGTGGATCCAGACGAGCGGGTCCGAACCGGCGACCGCGGTGGCGAGGAGCTTGGCCGGGTTGACGGGGGTGGCGAGATCGGGCCCCAGGCCCTCGAGTTCGACGTCGACGGCGTCCGCGGCCACGCCGACGTCCAGTCCGGGGACGCCGAGGGCGGTCAGCACCGCCATCCCGGCGGCCAGATGGTGCAGGACCCCGCGGTGCGGCGGAAGGTACGGGAGCGGGGGCAGCCAGACGGCCCGGCCCCCTCCCGACTCGCCCACGGGACCCTCCCTCGGCACGTCCACCACGACCATCGCACCCCGGTGGGCGGCGGACTCCACGGCGGACGCGAGGTCACGGTCGCCGGCGTCGTCCCCGGAGACCAGGACGACGTCCAGGGCCCCGACCCAGGTGGGGAGGGTGTGGGCGTGGACCAGCGGCGGGACGGCGGCCCCGCCCACGATCTCGCAGAGGGCGGCGACCACCCGCGCGGCGTGGC
>NZ_JAALEB010000286.1:0-3855 GCF_014145165.1 Dietzia sp. Cai40
GCGGCGGCGGCGACGAACGCCCCCGGCGGTCGGGGATCGCGACCGGCGCGCACGTCGGCCACCGCCTCGGCGAAGGCCTCGCCGTCCGGGTACCGACGAGTCGGATCCTTGACCATGGCGTCGGCGAGGAGCCTGCGGACCGGCGGCGGCACCGAGTCGGGCAGCGGGGGCGGCGTCTCCCGGACGTGCATCATCGCCACGCTCACCGGCGAGTCGGCCACGAACGGCCTGCGCCCGGAGACGCACTCGTACCCCACCACGCCGAGCGAGTACACGTCCCCGGCCGGGGTGGTCTCGTGGCCCATGGCCTGCTCGGGGGCGATGTACTGGGCGGTGCCCACGACCATCCCGGCCTGCGTGACCGCCGCGGACCCCATCGACTTGGCGATGCCGAAGTCGGTGAGCTTGACCTGCCCGGAGGGCGTGATGAGGATGTTGCCCGGCTTGACGTCCCGGTGCACCAACCCGATCGCGTGTGCGGCGTTGAGTGCGCGACCGGTCTGCTCGAGCATGTCGAGCGTGTGGCGCAGCGGGAGCGACCCCTCGCGGGACAGGACGTCGGACAGCGGCTCGCCCACCACGAGCTCCATGACCAGGTAGGACAGTGGACTGCCCGAGGCCGGGTCGTCGATCTGGCCGTAGTCGTAGACCGTCGCGATCCCCGGGTGGGAGATCCGCGCCGTCACCTTGGCCTCGGATCGGAACCGCTCCACGAACTCCTGGTCGGAGGAGAACTCGGCCTTGAGCACCTTGACCGCCACGTGCCGGTCCAGCACCGCGTCGGCGGCCTCCCAGACCTGACCCATCCCGCCCGTGGCGATCAGGCGCAACAGGCGGTACCGGCCGGACAGGAGCGCTCCGGAGTTGAGGCTCATCCGGCTCCCCCGAGGAGGGCACCGAGGACCTCGCGCCCGATGGGTGCGGCGTAGGTGGAGCCCACCGTGTCGCGGGTGACGCCCGGCCCGGATTCGATCGCCACGGCCACGGCCACGTCCTGCCCGGGTACGAACGCGATGTACCAGGTGTAGGGGACGGACTCCGCGGCGTCCACGCCGTGCTCCGCGGTGCCGGTCTTGGAGGCGATGGTCACCCCGGGCAGGCCGCCCCCGGCGTTGCGCTCCGCGCCCTCCATGAGCTCGGTGAGGGTGCCGGCCTGCTCGTCGGTGAGGGCGCGTCCGGCGTCCTCGGGGGTGAACCCCTGCACCACGGAGAGGTCCGGCGCCGTGAGCGAACGGATCAGCTTCGGCTGCATACGCACCCCGCCGTTGGACACGGTCGCGGCCACCATGGCGTTCTGCAGCGTGGTCATGCGGACATCGCTCTGACCGATCGAGCTCATGGCGAGCTGGGCGGCGTCCTCCATCTGGCCGAGCCCGGACGGCGCCGCGGGGATCCCGAGCTCGTCCGGCTCACCGCCGTCCACACCGAAGCGCTCGGCCATCTCGGTGAACGCGTCGGCACCGATCTCCTGGCTGAGCTCCACGAAGGGCACGTTGCAGGAGAGCTCGAACGCGGTGCGGAGGGTCACGGTGCCGCCCCCGCAGGCCTGGCCGGCGTAGTTCTGCAGGAACGTGGAGGTCCCGGGCAGCAGGGTGCGGTCCGCGCCGGAGACCGGGGTCTCCGGTCCCATCCCGGACTCGAGGGCGGCGGCGGTGGTGATGACCTTCATGGTGGACCCGGGAGGCAGGGACTGCTGGGTGGCGTGGTTGAGCAGCGGCCGGTCGGGGCTCTGCTCGATCCGCGCCATCTCCTGCGTGCGGACGGTCTGCTCCTGGCTGGACAGGGCGTTGGGATCGAAGGACGGGCTGGAGGCCAGCGCCAGGACCTCGCCGGTGGAGGGTCGGACCGCCGCCACGGAACCCACGAAGGGTCCCTGGCCCGCGCCCCGCTGCAGCGCCGCGTAGGCGACCTCCTGGGCGACGGGGTCGAGCGTCAGCTCCACCGAACCGCCCTGGGGGGTGCGCCCGGAGATGAGCCCCGAGATGCGCTGGGAGAGCAGCCGCGGGTCGGACCCGTTGAGGAACGCGTCCTGGGACTGTTCGATCCCCGAGGTGGCGAACTGCAGGGAGTAGTACCCGACCGTCGGGCCGAACGCGGTCGGACCGGTGGGATAGGTGCGCTCGAACTCGTACCTGCCCTCGGAGGGGACCGACATGGCCAGCACCCGGCCGCCGGCGGTGATCTGCCCGCGCTGGCGGGAGTACTCGTCGAGCAGCATCCGGGTGTTGCGGGGGTCGGCGCGCAGGTCGTCGGCGCGGAAGACCTGCACCCAGGTGAGCTGGAGGAGCAGCGCGACCACCATGACGATGGCGGCGATCGCGATCCTGCGGATGGCGGCGTTCACGCGGCGCTCACCCGGACTTCCGGACGCGGGCCAGCAGCGGGGTCCGCATCATGCCCGTGGCGGCCTCGGCGAGCGCGGGTGTCTGACGCGGGGTCGGCAGCGGCCGCCGGGCGTCGTCCGACAACCGGAGCAGGATGGCCAGCAGGGCGTAGTTGGCGAGCAGGCTCGACCCGCCGTAGGCCATGAAGGGCAGGGTGAGCCCGGTGAGCGGGATGAGGGTGGAGACCCCGCCGACCACCACGAACACCTGGATGGCCACGGTGAAGGCCAGGCCGACGGCGACGAGTTTGCCGAAGCTGTCCCTGATGGTCAGACCCACGCGGATCCCGCGCAGGACGATGATCGTGTAGATCATCAGCACGGCGGCGAGGCCGATCAGGCCCAGTTCCTCGCCGATCGTGGAGGTGATGAAGTCGGTGCCCGCGAACGGCACCTGGTCCGGCCGCCCGTTGCCGAGTCCGGTGCCGCCCATGCCGCCGGAGGCGAGACCGAACAGTGCCTGCGAGCTCTGATAACCGCCGGTGTCGAAGTAGGCGAAGGGGTCCTGCCAGATCTGGAACCGCACCCGCACGTGCCCGAAGAGGGCGTAGGCCAGCACGCCACCGATACCCACCAGCACCACGCCGATGAGCAACCAGCTGACGCGCTCCGTGGCCACGTAGAGCATGGTGAGCACGGTGGCGAAGAGCAGGAGCGCCATGCCGAGGTCCGTGTTGAACACCAGCACGCCCAGGGACAGGAACCACGCCACGATGATCGGCCCGAGGTCACGCCCGCGGGGCAGGTCCACGCCGAGGATCCGCCGACCGGCGCTGGTGAACAGCTCCCGCTTCTCGACCAGGATCGAGGCGAAGAAGATGATGAGCAGGATCTTGGCGAACTCGCCGGGCTGGATGGTGAAGCCGGGCAGGATGATCCAGTTCTTGGCGCCGTTGATCTCGGAGAACCGGGCGGGCAGCACCGCCGGGATCGCCAGCAACACCAGGCCGGCGAAACCCATGGTGTAGCCGTACCGGGACAGCACCCGGTGGTCCCGGAGGAAGTACAACACGGCCGCCATGAAGGCCAGCCCGATGAGGGTCCACAGCAGCTGCCGGGTGACGTCCATCCCCGGCGGGTCGGTGCCGTTGGCCACGGCGCGCGCCGCGTACGCCAGGTCGAGGCGGTAGATCAGCACCAGGCCCAGGCCGTTGAGCAGGGCGACGGCCGGCAGGAGCACCGGGTCCGAGAAGGGGGCCAACCACCGGATCAGCAGGTGGGCGCCGCCGCACAGACCGAGGTAGGCGAGGGTGAGCCAGAGCAGTGTGAGGCTGAGTTCCTGCTCCTGGGCCAGCTGGACCAGCAGCAGTGCGAATCCGACGATCACCGAGGCGGCGACCAGCAGGACGAGCTCCTTGCCGCGGCGGGGCGGGGCCGGAGCCGCCTGCGTTCCGGGTACGGGGGCGGCCACGGGTCAGCTCACCGCCCGGCAGTCGACTCCCGGCACGGGGGCCGGGGCGGGCGGGGGTGTG
>NZ_JAALEB010000287.1:0-2695 GCF_014145165.1 Dietzia sp. Cai40
GCCCCCGGCCCGCTCTCCCCGAGCGGGCCGGGGGCGGCTCTCGTCACGGGGCCGTCGAACCCCCAACTCCACGCCGTGAACATCGATGGCCGGGGTGTCGGACGCGCCGACTACACTGGCGGTTGTGATAGATGCATTGCCCGGAACCTGGGGCCTCATCCAGCTCGCGATCCAGGCGGCCCTCGTGGCGTGGGCGCTCGTCGGCCTGGTGCTGGCGGTCCTTCCTCCCGCGTCGGCGTACTCGATGGAGGGGAAGTGGCCCAAACCGGCCTGGATCGGTATCTGCGCCGGAGCCGCCCTCTTCTTCGCGATCCGGCCGTTCGGGATCCTCGGAATCGTGGCGATGGTGGCGGTCGGGGTGTTCTTCGCCGACGTCAGGCCTGCCGTCGGCGGCAGGCGCAGGTGAGTGCCAGGGGGTCCGCGCCGCTGCAGCGCATCGAGGAGCTGGCGGAGACCTCCGGCGCGACCGTTCGCAATATCCGCGTCTATCAGGAACGCGGGTTGCTCCAGCCGCCCATCCGACAGGGCCGGACCGCGCTCTACGGGCCGGATCACCGCAGTCGGCTCGACCTGATCCTTCGCCTGCTCAACCGGGGATACACCTTCGCCACGATCGAGGAGCTGCTCATCGCCGAGCGGCACGGGTTCACCCTCGCCGAGTTGCTCGAGGTCGAGAGCGTACGGGGCGAGCGCAGGCCCTCGGGGTCCCGACGGCGACTCACCCGGGCGGAGTCCCAGGCGGTCGCCTCGTTCGACATGCCCGAGGAGTTGATCGACGTGGGGGAGTCCCTCGGTCTGATCACCGAACCGGGAGCAGCCGACCACTTCTTCTCCGACGTCTACATGGCCGATCTCCTGCGTGACCTGATCGTCCTCGGCGTGGACGAGGAGGGTATCGAGAAGATCGGCCGCCTGTTCATGGAGGGTCAGAGCCGGGCGGCAGAGGCGTTCACCGTTCTGGTGGAGACCGTTCGCGGGGCGGGGATGGACCAGGCCGTGCTCGAGAAGCGGGTCCGGTCGATTCTTCCCCGGGCCGGCGCGGCCGCCCGGTTGATCTTCCTGTCCGCCGCCGAGACCCTGCTCACCGAGCGCCACGGTTTCTCCCGCGGCTGAGCCTTCTCCTGTCGCTGGGCCTCGTCTCAGGTGAAGACGACGGTCCGGGCGTCGCCTCGTCTCAGGTGAAGACGACGGTCCGGACGTCGTGGACCAGGACGCGGTCCTCGAGGTGCCACCGCAGCCCGCGGGCCAGCACCAGCTTCTCGGCGTCGCGGCCCTGCCGGACCATGTCCTGCACTGTCGCCGCGTGGTCGACGCGGATGACGTCCTGCTCGATGATCGGTCCCTCGTCGAGGTCGGCGGTGACGTAGTGGCAGGTCGCCCCGATGAGCTTGACCCCCCGGATGTGCGCCTGGTGATAGGGGCGCGCCCCCACGAAGCTCGGCAGGAAGCTGTGATGGATGTTGAGGGCGCGACCGGCCCAGCGGGAGCACAGATCGTCCGGCAGGACCTGCATGAAGCGGGCCAGGACGATGGCGTGCGGGTCGATGTCGTCGACGATCGAGGACACCTCGGCGAACGCCGGACCCCGCTCGGCCGGATCCGCGGGGAACGGCACGTGATGGAAGGGGATGCCGTGCGCCTCGGTCATCCCCCGCAGGGTGTCGTGGTTGCCGATCACGGCGCGGATGCGGGCGGGGAAGTCCCCGCTGTCCACCCGGCCCATGAGGTCGTGCAGGCAGTGCCCCTCCTTGGACACCAGGACGACGATGTCCTTCGGTTCGCTGGAGTCGGCGATGTTCCAGTCCGTCTCCGGGCCGAGCTCGGCGGCCACCCGTGAGAAGCGGCGGCGCAGCTCGTCGAGGTCCATCCCGATCGACTCGGCGTCCACGGACTGCCGGGTGAAGAACCAGCGGGAGTTCTCGTCCGCGTGGTAGGCCGCCTCCACGATGGTGCCGCCGAGCTCGGCGAGGAACGTGGCGATGCGGGCGACGATGCCGATGCGGTCGGGGCAACCCAGCGTGAGGACGTAGCGGCGTGACATGAACGGTCATTGTGCCAGCAGGGGGTGGTGGGGAGCCCCGCTAGGCTGGCCGGCATGGATGCCACGCCACAGATTCAGCTGACCCGCGCCCGCGTCGCGGCGATGATCGACCACACGTTGCTCTCCCCGGACGCCTCCCGCGAGGACGTCCAGGCCTGTGTCGACGAGGCCCGCGCTCTCGGGGTCAAGGCGGTGTGCGTGAGCCCGGCGATGCTCCCGGTGCGGGCGGAGGGCCTGACGGTGGCGACCGTGGCCGGCTTCCCGTCCGGGAAACACCACGCGTTGGTCAAGGCCATGGAGGGACGGCTGGCGGTGGATCAGGGCGCCGTCGAGGTGGACATGGTGATCGACGTGGGTGCGGCGATCGCCGGCCTGGTGGACGAGGTGATGGCCGACGTGCTGACGATGCGCGACGCCGTGCCCCCGCCCACCGTGATCAAGGTGATCCTCGAGACCGCCGCGATCCACCGGGCGCTGGGCGAGGAGGCGGGGGACCGGCGGGTCGAGGAGCTGTGCCACGCCGTCGCGCGCGCGGGGGCGGACATGGTCAAGACCTCCACCGGCTTCCACCCGGCCGGCGGCGCCAGCGTGCGTGCGGTCGCCGCCATGAACCGGGCGGTGGGCGGGCAGCTCGGGATCAAGGCCTCGGGCGGG
>NZ_JAALEB010000288.1:0-1764 GCF_014145165.1 Dietzia sp. Cai40
CAACACCAACGATGGAGGGGCCATGACCGGGGACGACGTCATCGACACACTCCGCGGCACTCCCGCGGACACGGGCCGGTTGCGCGACCGCCTGGCGCGACAGGCGCAACACGAGGGGCTGGTGGACGTGCTGTTCCGGTCCGTCGACTCGCCGATCGGCGGGTTGCTCCTGGCGGCGACCCCGCAGGGCCTGGCGTATGTGGCGTTCGAGGGCGAACCCCGGGACGAGGTCCTGCAGATGCTTGCCGCGAAGATCGGGCCCCGGGTCGTGCAGGCGGAGGCCACCGGATCGCCGGGTGACGCCACGGGTGGTGTCGATGCCGCCGGAGCCCTCGACAGCGCCACCACGCAGCTCCACGACTACCTCGCGGGCCGTCGCCGGGAGTTCTCCCTACCTCTGGACACCGTCCTGGCCTCCGGGTTCCGCGGTCTGGTCCAGCGCCGACTGCCCGACGTGGGGTACGGGCACACGGCGACCTATCGGGAGATCGCCACCGCCCTCGACAAGCCCGGCGCGGTCCGCGCGGTGGGCACGGCGTGCGCCACCAACCCGCTTCCCCTCGTGTGGCCGTGCCACCGGATCCTGCGCTCGGACGGCGGTCTCGGCGGCTACCGGGGAGGGCTCGAGGTCAAGAAGCGTCTCCTGGCGATGGAGTCTGCTGCGTGACCGCGGGCCAGGTCGCGGCGCTCTACGGCATCTGGGTGATCGCGGTGATCTCGCCGGGGCCAGACCTCGTCGTCGTCCTCCATCGTTCGCTCGTGGGGCGACGCCACGGTGTCGCGACGGCGGTCGGGGTGGTCGCCGGAATCGCGATCTGGCTCGCGGCCGCGTTCGCCGGTCTGGCGGCACTGGTGCGCGTGTACCCGCAGATCATGACGGGTCTGCAGGTGGCCGGCGGGCTGCTGCTGGCAAGTCTGGGGGTGCTCGGACTGCGGGGGTGGTGGCGCTCGCGGGCGGGGGCCGGGCTCGTTGACGGGAACCCCGACGGCCCGGTATCACCGGCCCCGGACCGGCCCGACCCGCGACTGCCCGGAACAGACTTCGCGCGCGGCCTGGCCACGAATCTGGCCAACCCCAAGGCGCTGGTGTTCTTTGGCGCCGTCCTGACACCCTTCCTCAGCGGAGAGGTCCCTCCGGGACAGTCGGTCGTGCTGGTGGCGGGGATGATCGCCGTGGCGCTGGTGTGGTTCTGCACCCTCGCCGTGGCGGCGTCGCACCGACGTGTCAACGAGCGGGTCGGACGGGTCCTGCCGACGGTGGACGTGGTCGTCAGCGCGCTTTTCGTGGCGGTGGGGGTGGCGTTTGTGATCGAGGCGCTGACCTGACGATCGGGCGATAGGTTCTGCCACATGACAAGTCCGCCTACCGATCGCGCGTGGTTGCGGGCCGCCCTCGCGGTGTGTGCCGTGGGGTGGGGCGCCAACCAGTTCGCGCCGCTGCTGCTGCTCTACCGCGAGGAGCAGGGCCTCGGACAGACCGAGGTCACCGCGATGTTCAGCGTGTACATCGTCGGACTGCTGCCGACCCTCCTCGTGGCGGGCCGGTGGTCCGACGCCCACGGTCGACGCGTGCTCATGCGCCCGGTCCTTATCCTGTCCCTGGTCGCCACGGTGCTGATGCTGTTCGGCCCGCAGGACCCGCTGTGGCTCTACCTCGGCCGCTTCCTGGCCGGACTCGCGTCGGGCGCCGCGTTCGGTGCGGGCAGTGCCTGGGTGCGCGAGCTCTCCGCGGACGCCCCACCCGGGACCGGCGCGCGGCGGGCC
>NZ_JAALEB010000289.1:0-3951 GCF_014145165.1 Dietzia sp. Cai40
AGCCGCCGGCCGTCACCCGAACACGGTGATGGTCTGGCGGCTGATCGCCGTCAGGGCCCCGTCCGGTCGCCACATCATGGCGTGGGTGTGCGCGTACCCGTCGCGGGAGGCATCGGTGGTCGCCTCGTAGGCGAACAGCGCCTCCGGCGGGATCGTGTCGGGGCCGATCTCCGCCACCAGCTCCAGCGTCCAGGTCAGGCTGCTGGCGGGTGCGAACCCGGACAGCATCTGGATGGTCGCGGGCGGCCACGCGTCCGCGAGCACCAGCAGATGCTCCTCGTGGAACTCCTCCGGGGCCTCGCGCAGCTGCGCCCAGCCCGAGAGGTCTCCGGTCTCGGCTCCGCTGAACGGTAGGGCGCCGCCGACCTGCCTCAACGCGAGGAACCGGTAGAACTCCGGGGTCATCTTCTCGATGTAGGGGAACGGCTCGATGGTCCCGGGCTCGGGCAACTCCGGCATGGGATGCCTCGGTGGCACCACGATGGTGGACTCGCGGTGCTTCCCGAACGCCGCGAGCGCCGTGGCGACGATCGCTCCGTCCTGCCGCAGCGTGGCCTGGGCCTGCGTGACGTTCTTCCCGACCCGCAGAATCTCGGCGTGGACCTCGACCGCGCCCGTCGTGGCGGGACCGACGAACGAGACGGTGAACGACCTCAACGGATGTGGAGACCCAGACCCCGACCCGGCCGCGTCCTTCAGCCGCCCCTTGATCGACGCGAGGAGCAGGGCCCCAGTCAGGCCACCGTAGATCGCGCGGCCCTGCGTCCAACCGTCCGAGATCTCGACGCTCCCGCCGCGCGAGGCGGACTCCAGCATGCTCTTCAGCGACATGCCGGACAGTCTGCCAAAGCGGTCAGCGGACCAGTTGGGGGCGCCCCTTGTTCCGGAACGCGGCCAGGGCCGTCGCCAGGCCCGGCATCTGCGGCATCCGGTCGAACATCCTCTCGCTGCGCGTCTCCGCCGCGTCGTCGGCGGTCCGGTGCAGGTACCGGTCGGGCAGCGAGAGTCGGGCGATGGTGCGCCATGACTGCAGGTACTGCTTCCACAGCGGCCCGCTCACGTACGGCAGGTCGTACCGCTCGCACAGGTCGCGGACCCGCAGCGAGATCTCGGAGTACCGGTTGGACGGCAGGTCGGGGAACATGTGGTGCTCGATCTGAAACGACAGGTTGCCCGACATGAGGTTCATGACGGGGCCGCCGTCGAGGTTGGCGCTGCCGAGCATCTGGCGCAGGTACCACTCGGCCTGCGTCTCGTTCTTGACGTCCTTGGGGGTGAACTTCTCCGCCCCGTCCGGGAAGTGGCCGCAGAAGATCACCGCATTGGTCCAGATGTTGCGGAGGATGTTCGCGGTGACGGTGGCGGTGAGCGCCTGACGGCCGGACGGCCCCGCGAGCACGGGGAACAGGACGTAGTCCTTGAGGACCTGTTTGCCCGCCTTCCGCAGGAACGCCTTGGCTGTGCGCCGGTCGGCGGGCGTGGCGCCGGAACCCGGGAACGCGTCCTGGAATCGCACGTGCTGCAGCCCGATCCCCCACTCGAACCCAAGCATCAGCACGGTGTTGACCAGGAGGTTGGCGGAGTACCTGGGCTCCCACGGCACATCGCGCGTGACCCGCAGGACGCCGAACCCCACGTCATCGTCCAACCCGACGATGTTGGTGAACTTGTGGTGCAGGTAGTTGTGGGTGTGCTTCCAGTCCGCGGAGCTACCGACCAGGTCCCACTCCCAGGTGGTGGAGTGGATCTCCGGATCGTTCATCCAGTCCCACTGTCCGTGCAGGACGTTGTGCCCGATCTCCATGTTCTCGAGGATCTTGGCCACGGCCAGGCCGCCCGTGCCGAGCGCCCAGGCCGTGCGGTTCCGGGCGCCCAGGTACAGGACGGCACGGGCTCCCAGCTCGATCCCCCGCTGCAGCCGGATCACGCTGTGGATGTAGCGGTAGTCCCGCTCCCCGCGCGAGGCGATCACGTCGGCCCTGATCGCGTCGAGTTCCCGACCCAGCTCGTCGATCTGCTCGGGAGAGAGGTGCGCGTACTCGCCTACATCAGAGATGGCCATGGATCAACTCTAGGCCTGCCGTGTACCCACGGCCACCCGTGAGCAGGAACGGGTTGCGAATACGTGACCAACGGCACTGGGCGACCGGCATCTCAGTCACTCCAGGCCCGGCGCAACACTTCCAGCGTGCCGTGGACACGCTCGCGGGTCGACCCCACGGGGGCGATCATCAGCTCGTCCGCGCCCGCGCGCTCGGCGAAGTCCCGCAGGTAATCGCGCACCTCGGGGCCGTCCCCCACGGCGGTGTAGGTGATCATGTGGAGGATCTGGCGACCGGCTGCCGACTCCATCACCATGTCCAGCTCCTCGTCCGAGAAGTGGCGCCCGCGTCCGGCCATCAGCTTCACGCGCTGACGGCGATACCAGTGCAGCTCGCGGGCCGCACGCCCGGTGTCGTCGTCGGTCACCACGTTGACCGCGGCGATCATGTACGGCTCGGCCAGCTGGTCGCTGGGCTCGAACCGGTCGCGGTACACGGCCGAGGCCTGCTCGAGTGCGTCGGGCGCGAAGTGCGAGGCGAACGCGTACGGGAGCCCGAACTTCGCCGCCAGCTGGGCACCGAAGAGCGACGACCCGAGGATGTAGAGGGGGATCCTGGTCCCCCGCCCGGGCGTCGCGGTGATGCCGCGCGTGCGGGCGAGGTCCGACGGCGAGTCGCCCAGGAAGGCCTGCAGTTCCCGCACGTCGTCGGGGAAGCGCTCGGCGGCCGACGGTTCGCGACGCAGGGCGCGGAACGTCTGCGGGTCGGTGCCGGGCGCGCGGCCCAGCCCCAGATCGATCCTGTCCGGGTGCAGCTCGGCGAGCGTGCCGAACTGCTCGGCGATCACGAGCGGCGAGTGGTTGGGCAGCATCACCCCACCGGAGCCCAGGCGGATCCGCTCGGTCTGCGAGGCGATGTGCGCCATGAGCACCGCCGGCGCGGAGGAGGCGATGGACCCCATGTTGTGGTGCTCGGAGTACCAGACCCGGTCGTAGTCCAACTCCTCGGCCCTGCGCGCCAACGCCACCGAGTCCTGCAGCGCCTCCCCGACCGACTGACCGGGACGGACGGAGGCGAAATCGATCACGGACAGGGGCATCGGGGAGGGGGTCATGACCGGTCCAACCCACGCCCCGCGGGACCTATTCCGTCCCGTGTCCGGCCGGGGGCGGCACACTGGGGGTATGTCCGCACCCGGCTCCGGTTCCAGCCCCAGTTCCAGCTCTGTCGACATCGCACACCTGGTCTCGGTGATGCGCCGGGCCGAGCCGTTGGTGCACTGCCTGACCAACTCGGTGGTCCGCCAGGTCACGGCCGACGTCCTACTGGCCGCCGGCGCGGCGCCCGCGATGGTCGACCACCCCGAGGAGGCAGCCGACTTCGCGGCGGTCGCCTCCGGGGTTCTGGTCAACGTGGGCAACCCGACCGCCGAGCAGGTGGAGGGCATGCACGCCGCGATCGGCTCGGCGCGGGAGCACGGCACTCCGTGGGTGCTCGATCCGGTGGCGGTGGGCGGTCTGACGCTGCGCACAGGGCTCGCCACCGGCTGGCTCGACCACGGCCCCGCGGCGATCCGGGCCAACGCCTCGGAGATCGTCGCCCTGGCCGGTGCCGGGGTGGGTGGCCGCGGTGTGGACTCGACACATGACGTGGCCGCCGCACTGCCGTCCGCGCTGATGCTCGCCGAGCGCACAGGGGGCGTGGTCGCGGTGACGGGTGCGCAGGACGTGGTCGTCACCAATTCCGGCGGGCTGACAGTCGCCACCTGGATCACGTCGGGGCACCCGCTGCTGCAGAAGGTGATCGGCACCGGCTGCGCGCTCGGGGCGCTGACGGCCGCCTACCTCGGCGCGGCCCGGGCCACCGGCCTCCCCGACCACGATGCGGTGGTGGCCGCCCACGCGCACGT
>NZ_JAALEB010000028.1:0-6377 GCF_014145165.1 Dietzia sp. Cai40
CACCCGGGACCGCGACTTCAGCTGCTTCTACCTCCGTGATGGCGAACTCCTTGCTGCAGACTGCATCAATCGTCCCCGTGATTTCATGCTCAGCAAACAGGTCATCACACAGCAGCGTCCTTTCGTCCGGACCGATTTCGCCCATACGGGTTCTCCCGATTCCTTGCGCAATGGGTAAGCCAGTCCCGAGCGAGACTCGCACGGTCAGCGGCGGAGCCTCGACGAACGGCGCTGACATCCCACTGGCGCAGCAAGAGCCCGGTTCGTACCCGCCCGCCGTTCAGAAAGGAACTCTGATGACTCGCCAGACGCTCATCGAGAACTATCCACACCGGGTCGGGGGGCACTGCGGCTCAGCCGCGATGCGAGACCTCCTGCACTGGCAAGGCCTCGGCTGGGAAGAACCGCCCGAGGAAGGTCTCGTCTTCACCCTCGGGGGGTCACTTGGCCTGTCCTACTTGCACTCGAGCGACCTCTTCCCACCGCTTTATCTGGTAGGGAGAGACTCCGATTTCGAAGTAGATCTCCCCCATCGACTGGGCGCACAGGTCCAAGTGCTCACGACCGACGATCCCCGAGAAGGATGGTCGTGGATCAGCCAGGAGATCGATGCCGGAAGGCCAGCCCTGATATGGGGCGACATTGCAGAGTTGCCCTACCTGCGGGTTCGGCTCCAAATGAGTCGCCACGATATCGTGGTAATTGGTTACGACGAGGCGGAGAGGATCGCCTTCGTTGTTGACAACGACCGTGCCGAGGTCCAAAAGGTTTCGTTCGACGCTCTCGCTCGAGCACGGTCGTCGATGTCATTCCCACAACCGACACGTCACACCACGTACCGCATCGCCTGGCCGCATGAGTTACCAGACCTTGCGCAGGTTGCCGCAGCGGCTTTCCGTCAATCGGCAGCGAACATGCGCCACCCAACTCCGCCCGGAGTCGTCGATCTCACGACCGCGGTGAGCGGTTCCGAAGGCTTAGCAGCGGTCGCCCAGCTCGCCGCTGATGTCCGGACTTGGTCCCATCTACCGGCTGACGAACTCGAGATCCTCTTATTCAGCTTGAGCGCTTTCATCGAGAAGGCCGGCACCGGAGGTGGCCTGTTCCGAAAGCTGCTCGCTGACGGCTGCGCGGACGTGGCACGTTTGACCGGTGACCTCGCGACCGAAGATCTCGCCGTAGTCGCCAGACACTGTGCACAGACATGGACGGAGGCCGGCCGAGCCGGGATCGAGCACGAGGTCGATGTGCGTACTCGGCTGGAACGTGTGGCTTCGGCGGTTAGCCTCCTGCCCACGCTCGAGCTTCAACTGGCTGAAGCTCTGGAGTCAGCTTCGCGATCGCTTGCAGCAGCCTGACTAATCGGGAAGTCAAAACTGGACGGTAGAAGTTCCGGCCGCACTCAGACTGCAGCGGATGGCTCGCCGCAGCACGCACCGAAACGACCGGGCTCTAGGGTTGCCTCGCCACCTCCCCAGCGACCTCGGCGATCGAGCGGTCACACCCATCCGACAAGAAGAAGCCCCGATTTAGCGAGATCCGCCGGCGCCAGGGCGGTTCAGGCCGTGGCTGGATTCGGCCGGGATGGGTTCGCCTCCCTGCTTGCGGGCAGCAAGAAAATCATCAACGAGTTGCACGCATCCGTCGTGGTCGACGGTGCAGAGCCCAGTAAGGCGAGCGAACACGACGGGACCCAGGAGTTGAACGATCGCGAAGGTGGTGTCGACGTTGCCGAGCTGTGCTCGAACGTCAGGCTGTGTGAGGATGCGGTCAAAGGGCTGCCGGTATTCCTCGATGACTCGACTGCGCAGTGAGGTGATCGCGGCCGAATCGGCAGGATCGCTGCCGCCGACTGATCCGATTGACAGCCAAGCCAGAGTTGTAATGTTCAGCGGCGCCTGGTCAATCAGGTCAGCTTGGGCCGTGAGAAGCGCGATGAGTTGGTCGCGTACCGACCCACTGGCGGTAGAGACCTCGACGCGAGGCAACAGCCGCTCGAAGGACGCTGCAAGCAACTGGGCGGTGCCGCCGAAATGCCGATAGAGCGTGGCCCGCGCAACCTTTGACATTCGAGTGACCGCCTCGACGGTAACCGCCTCTACACCGCCAGTGCTCAGAAGATGCGTAGCAGCGTCGAGCAATCGTTTTCGTGAGCGCAGCAGTCGCGGATCGAGCTGATCGTCGTCCGTAGCGGGCCGATCAGCACTCCAGTCGTTCACGCTCTCCCCCTTCGGCCGACGGTCACTTCTCGTCCAAGCTAACCTGTCCAGCCAGCCGGATACTGTGATACTACTTGTCTCGAAACAAGACCGACCATCTCACAGCAAGGGGCCGGCGATGAACTCACCGCAACAGACCATCACCGAGTCATCCCGGTGGACCCGAGCTGAATGGTGGATGCTCACGGTGTCGTGCCTGGCCGTGGCGTTGGTGGTCGCGGCCATGGCCGCGCTGTATTCGGCATTACCGCAGATTGCGGTAGAGACTGGAGCGACGCAAGCCCAGCTGACCTGGATCGTCGATGGCTACACGCTGGTACTGGCGTGCCTGGTCCTGCCCGCTGGAGCGATCGGTGACCGCTACGGCAGACGGGCGGTTCTCGTAATAGGTCTGGTGATATTCACCTTGGCGTCCGCACTTCCCCTGCTGCTGTCTGACCCGGCGTGGTTGATCGCTGCGCGAGCGATTGCCGGGGCGGGCGCTGCGCTGGTAATGCCCTCGACGCTCTCGATTCTGACTGCTGGTTTTGCCGCCGTTCATCGCGGCCGAGCAGTAGGTGTGTGGGCTGGAGTCGCCGGCTCCGGAGCAGTGTTAGGCATCCTCGGCGCCGGGGTGTTGCTTGAGCGCTGGTCGTGGGTGTCGGTATTTGTTGGACTGACCGCAGCGGGAGCCCTACTGGCCGCGCTGGCATGCACGATCGCTGAGTCCAGCCAGCATGATCACCCTCCCGTGGACTGGGTGGGCGCGGCGGCAGCTGCAGTCGCGGTTGCGGGAATCGTATTCGCCACGATCGAGTTTCCAGCGCGGGGTTGGGCCGACCCGATCGTTCTCGCCAGCGCCGGGGCCGGCATGTTGGCGACAGCCTTTTTTATCCTGATTGAGCTGCGATCCTCGGCCCCCTTGTTGGATGTTCGGTTGTTCGCCAAGCGCGGCTTCAGCGCCGGCTCGTTGTCGGTGGCCATCCAATTCTTGGTCACTTTCGGGGTATTCCTACTCCTGGTGCAGTACCTGCAACTGATCCTGGGATATGGACCGCTGGCCTCGGCGTTGGGGTTGGTGCCGATGACGGTCCCCCTGATCGTGATCTCGGTGATCGCCCCCCGACTGTCACAGCGATTTGGGCTGCGAGTGATGACCGTCGCTGGCCTGGTGACCATCGCAGTTGGTCTGATGCTGGTGAGCAGGCTGACCGTCGATGCACGTTACCTCGACCTGCTTTGGCCGCTGGTGATCATGAGCGCAGGACTTGGACTATGCACAGCCCCGGCGACCTACGCCATCATCGCCGAAACTCCGGAGAGCAAACACGGGGTCGCCGCCGCAGTCAACGATGCGGCCCGCGAGATCGGCGCTGCGATGGGGATCGCGGTAGCCGGCAGTGTGCTGGCCGCCGGATACACCCGCCACATTCAACCCACCCTTCCCCAGCTGCCCGAACCTGCCCGTGGTCCGGTCGCCGATTCTCTGGCCGCCGCACTAGAGGTCGCCGCACAAGCCGGACCAATGGCGCAACCATTGGTCGACTCCGCCAAAGAAGCATTTGTGAACGGCAGCAGTCAGGCCACGCTTACGTTGGCAATCCTTACCGCCGGCGCCGCAGTCTTGCTAGCGTTCCTTGCCCCGGGCGCTGCTGGCTCACGCGACCACAAAACCATGGCCAGCTCAAAAGCACCGGCTCACCGGGCAGTGGCGGCGGATAAGTAGCCGATCCAGATTCAGACTGCATGGAGAATCTGCCCAAGGTCATCAAGAACCGCAGTTTCTGGTGCGCACGGCCGGGTTCGGCGCGGACGGCCTCCATACGAGCATCCGGTCGCGACTCCCCCGCCAGCTCTCGCTCACGAGCGTCATTCTGCTCGGCAGTCGACAACAACAGATGCGCCACCGCACTACCCGCTCAGACCACGCGGCAGCTTCGCCGCCAGTAACTCCGCCAAGCTTCCAACAGATTCTTCTACTGAGTCGACTTGCCCGCCAGGATGAGCAACCCTGGCCGCGCTGAAGGCGACAGACTTCTCTTCATATCCAGCTGTAGGCATCAAGGCAACGGTGGAGGGCACCGTGGTCGAGGTCGGCGGCCCTTACCTTCTCGACCAGCACGACCGCGATGAACTCCCCCGGCGCGGCACCCAGGAAAGCAGCGAGTCGCACACCTACCCGGCATTACCGCGGAGGATGTCGCCCAGCAATGACTGGTATCCACCGCGAGGCGGGGACAGGACGCATGTGATCCCCAGTCGCACCAGCCTGTCGATGACGTTCTCGTGGTCGTCCACCGCTAGCACGCCGTCATCCGCGAGCTTTCGAAAAGAGGGCGCGAGCGCGCTGGTAATGGTGTCGATGATCGGCGCAGTCTGAAGCACGAGGGCTTCGCCGATGATTCCCGGCTCGTCCGTGCGGACCTTACGGAACAAGGGGTGCTGCTCCACCCGCTCCAGGGCCCGCGCGCAAACGGAAAGCACATCGGGTGCGTCAGTCGCACTGTCGAGCCCGCGAATCACCTCGCTCAGCAGGCGCTCGATCTCGCGTTGCAGAAGGCTCGTCGCCGCGCGATCGACTGAACCAAGAATCCGGTACGCCGTTGTCCTCGACACCCGCGCCACAGCCGCGATGTCGGTCATCCGCGTCCGGCTGACCCCATGGCGCAAGAAGGCCGACAAGGTGGCGTCTAGGTACAGCTGCTGGTCGATTTCACGCCTCCTCGCAGTGGGGAACCCCTCGCCTCAATTCTGGCAGGCAAACCGGGTGTACAGTGGGACGAAAGTATCCTACCGTCCCAAGTGGCCCGTCCAGACCGGAGGCCCCAAGTGTCAGAGCTCTACAACCCGTACGACCCCGCCGTCCAGGCAGACCCGTATCCGATTTATCAGGTGCTGCGCGAGGAGTCGCCGGTCTACTGGAACAAGGAACAAGAATTCTGGGCACTATCCCGGTTCGACGACATCTGGGCTGCCACGCAGGACCACCGGCGCTTCTCCTCTGCGAAGGGGATCGTCGTCGGCCAGGACCTCGCGGCAGGCATGGGCGACCTGATGCCGATGATGATCATGATGGACCCCCCACGGCACTCCGCTCTGCGAAAGCTCGTGTCCCGGGCCTTCACTCCCAGGCGGATCGCCGAAATGGAGGGCAGCATCCGGGCTACCGCGCGGGGACTCCTGGGGGCTTTCATCGAGCGAGGTGAGGTCGACTTCGTCCACGAGTACGCCGGCCCCCTGCCCACGATTGTCATCGCGGACATGCTCGGCATCCCGAACGAGGACCGGCAGCAGTTCCGGGATTGGTCCGACCGTCTCGTGCAGGTCAATCCCAACGATCCGGCCTCCGTCGAGGATGCGACGAACGCGGCCCTGGGGCTCTACGGTTACTTCACGCCGATGCTCGCCGCACGCCGCGCCAACCGCAAGGACGACCTCATGTCCGCCCTCCTGGACGCCGAGGTCGACGGCGAGACGCTCACCGAAGAGGAACTCCTCGGCTTCTGCTTCATGCTTCTCATCGCCGGCAACGAAACCACGACGAACCTCATCTCGAACACCGCCCAGATCCTGAGTGAACGCCCCGAAACGCTGCGAACGATCGCCGCGGAACACAGCCTGCTCCCTGCAGCTGTCGAGGAATTTCTCCGCCTTGAGTCCCCCGTCCAAGGCCTCGCCCGGACCGTGACCGAAGATGTCGAACTGCACGGTGAAACCATGCGAGCTGGCAGCAAGGTGATGCTGCTCTACGGGTCGGCGAACCGTGACGAGAGGGAGTACGCTGACCCGGAGTCATTCATTCTCGACCGGAAAACCGAGCGCGGTCTCGCCTTCGGTCACGGCCCCCACTTCTGTCTCGGTGCCGCGCTGGCCAGGCTCGAGTGCCGAGTCGCCTACGAGGAACTCCTGTCCTACGTACCCGACTTTGCACTTGCCGACGGCGCCGAGCGCCTCCTCTCAGGGCCCGTGAGGGGCTACAAGAAGCTGCCGATAACGTTCGAACCGACGTCCATCAGCGCCAGATGAGCCACGGTGGCGACAACCAACAAATAGCGCGTGCCAGCCGCGTTCAATCAGAGCTCACAATTCCATTCTTTGGCTGTTAAAGCGATCGCAGTACGCCGACTAGAGCGGTAACGCGGGCCGCTGACACTGGCCGCTGACACTGGCCGCTGACAC
>NZ_JAALEB010000290.1:0-1679 GCF_014145165.1 Dietzia sp. Cai40
GCCTGCTGGCCCAGGGCAGTGGGGTGCATCGGGTAGGCGCCGGTCGGGGCCCCGCCGAGGAAGTCGGTCCAGCGCTCATCGGCGTCGCCGCACGCACTGCGGTCCACGGTGGGGTCGACGGGCAGGACCGAGACGTGACCGTTGCGGATGGCGGCGGCGTCGACGGCGGCGTTGATCTTCGCGGTCACCTCGCGGGCCCACTTCACGTCGTCCGGGACGAGCCGCTCGGTGAACGCGCAGCTCTCTCCCTCTGCGGGCATGAGCGGCAGGTACTGGGTCGCGACGACCGTCGCGCCGGGGGACCGCTCGGCGATCAGGGCGTAGATCGTGTCGACCTTCGTCGCGACCGGGACGTCCTCCTCGACGCCCGCGCCGAAGACGGTGTCGATGGCGGCGGTGATCTCGTCGTCGAGTTCTTCCCGGCAACTGGGGACGGTGGCGTAGTCGTCCTGCTTGGTGATGCAGTTGACGATCGTGCCGAAGCCGACGTCATTGCCGCCGATCGACAGCGTCACAAGATCCGTCCCCGCGTCGAGAGCGTTCAGCTGGGCGGGGACCCCGTCGTACTGGAACCCCGTGAGGCTGGGGATGATCGCCCCGCCGCAGGTGACGTCAACCAGCTCACCAACCGCCGGGTTCACGTCGAGCACATTCGGATAGTTGGTCAGACTGCGGCCGCACCGGGCGGCGGGGCCATCCGTGACCACGGGCTCCGTCTGGTCCCCGAACGCGGCGTAGGAGTCGCCGAGCGCCACGTAGTCGGCGTAGGCCGGAGTCGAGAGCGAGCCGAGCGAACCCGACGCACTGACAGGGGTGCCGACGCTCGACCCCAGGGAGCCGAGGGCGATCGTGCCGTCCGCCTGGGTGGTGGACTGGGCACCAGCGACGGGTGCGGCCGTGAGGACGGCGGACGCGGCCAGGGCGAGGGAGGTGGTGAGGGTGCGGGAACCGGCGAAGCGGCGCCGAGGAGTGGTGAGCATGAGCTCTATGTTCTCTCATCGACGCCGCTTCGTTACCGAATTGGGCCCAACTGGACAGTCGTCAGGTGACGTGACCGGACTCAGGCATCGCCCAGCGCGGCGAGCACCCGATCCGCGACGTGCGCATGGCCGGCGGTGGTCGGATGGACCGGCACCGCGCCCGTGTCCAGCCCGGTGAAGTCCACCCAGCGGTTCTCGGGCGGGGTGCACATCGAGTGGCCCGGTTCATCGGGGATCACGACGGTGGCGCCGTTGCGCTCGGCGGCGTTGCGGACGACGCGATTGATGCTGTCCTGGAAGCCGCGGACCTTGGCCCGCTCCTCCCGGCTGATCGCCATGAACGGAGCGCAGGCCGGGGATTGCTCGATGATCCGGTCGTCCGCGGGCACCGCGGCCAGGTACCCGACCGTCACCACGCGGGCCTGCGGTGCGCGCTCGGCGATCCCGGCGTACACCGCGTCCATGCGCTGGTCGAGAGTCTCGAGCGCGCGGGCGGCCTGCCTGTCGATGACGTCCGAGCACCCGGCGGTGGGATCGAAGCCCTTCGACAGGCTCGCCGTCGCGCCGTCGACGAGCGGCAACAGCTCGGGTGCGGTGTTGGGCCGCAGGGCGCACGCCACGATCACGGCGGCGAAGCCCACGTCATTACCGCCGATCGTCATGGTCACCAGGTCGGTATCGGCGTCGAGGGCGTCGAAC
>NZ_JAALEB010000291.1:0-4488 GCF_014145165.1 Dietzia sp. Cai40
GCCTGACCCCCGACGCACTAACGGAGATACCCACTAGTCGGTGGGCTCGACCCGGTCGGCGTGACCGAGCGACCTCCCCGGAGCGACGAGATCTCTGACAGCCCGCTTCAGTTCGGTGATCTCGGGGAATCCGCCATCCCTCTTGCGGTTCCAGACCTGCTCGTCGCCGACATCGATCCGGAACGTGCCGCCGGTGGCAGGCACGAGCGCGATCTCGCCGATCTCGCTCTCGAAAGTCTGGAGAAGCTCGCCCGCGTACCACTGGGCGCGGAGCATCCACCGGCACTGCGTACAGAAGGTGATGGCGATCCGGGGAGACGGCATACCGCCCACAGTGCCACAGGTGGACTGACCGGTATCAGCGCTGGGCGGGCTCCGCCTGCTCCGGATGCTCCTCGTACATCGAGTCGATCTCCTCGACGCTCCTGCCGGTGGTCTCGATGCGGAACAGCCACGTGATGAGAGCCCCGAGCAGGGATGTCCCCACCAGGATCGCCAGGACTGCGCTGGTTCCCCAGGCGACCAGAAGGATCGGGAACAGGAACGAGGTCAGCACCGCACCCGACTTGGCGATGGACGCCGCCATGCCGGCACCCGTCCCGCGCAGTGCGTTCGGGAACACCTCCCCCGCCACCACATAGGTCATCGAGTTGGGCCCGAGGTTGGTCATGAACTGGAACAGGATGAAACCGGCAAAGACGAGCACCGTCTGCACCGACCCGTGGGCGAGGGTGGACGACGCGGCGATCGCCAGCCCGGTCGCGCAGCCGAGGAACCCCAGCATCTGCAACCGCATTCGACCCCACCGGTTGACCAACACGATGGCGACCAGGATGCCCACCAGGAGGAAGACGTCGATGAGGGCGGCCCCCTTGGCGCCGAGCAGATCCTTGTGGATGATGGCCGACGACGAGGACCCGCTACTGGCGACGTTCCCGAGCGTGGTCGCGATGATCGTCGGCGTGAAGATGCCGATGCCGTAGGTGCTCAGATTCTGGAGGAACCACGGCACCGATGCCAGGATGGTCGACCGACGCCACGGGGCCGCGAACAGCGCGCGGACGTCCTTGGTCTCCGCCTCGTCCGCGCCCCGGTCTGCCGAGAGTGTCACGACCGAGGGGTACTGCGGCGTGCGATCGAGGAGCTTTCTGAGTTCGACCTCGGCCTCCGCGTGGCGACCGACGTTCGCGAGCCAGTGCGGGCTCTGGACGATGAACAACCGGCCGACGGCGACGAGTGCCGCCGGCACCACGACGACGCCGAACATCAGCCGCCAGGAGTCGAGCGAGTCGGTGGTGCTGAGGATCGCGACACCGACCAGGGTCCCCGCCACGGCCCCTACCGCCTGGAACGCGAACGCCGACAGCACCAGTCTTCCGCGGCCGGCGGTGGACTGCGTCTCGGAGATCATCGCGTGCGCGGTCGGGTAGTCGCACCCCAGAGCGGTGCCCATCCCGAACAGGCACACCAGGAACACGGCGAACCCGGGCGCCACGGTGGCGCCGAGCAGGAACACGGTGAACAGCACCATCTCGATGAGGAACATCTGTCTGCGGCCGAACCGGTCCGAGAGCCCACCGAGCGCGGTGGCGCCGACCATGATCCCGGCCAGAGGCGCCGCGGTGAGGAGACCGGTCTCCACGGCAGAGAGGGACCAATAGGCGGTGATCAGGGGCAGCGCCACCCCGATGAGGAACACGATCAGCCCCTCGAAGAACTTCCCCGCCGAGGCGAGCCACCAGATCCTGCCCTGCATGCTCGTCATGCCGCCGGCGACCGCGGGGGTGCCGTCCCGCCAGCGGGGGGTCTCGTCGATGTATCGCTGAACCGTCGAGGGGGTCCCGGTTAGTCGTCGCCCTCGGACGCGGGTATCGCCATGACGCAGAACATTACTCAGGCGCGTCCGCGCGAATCGTGGTGGTGGTGAACCCCGTGTTAACGATCGGGGCCACTGCCCTCAGACGCCCGCGCCCAGCTCCACGAGCAACACCCCGCCGGCGATCAGGACGATCCCCGCACCCATCAACGGCGTGAGGGGTTCGCGGAAGAGCAGTCGGCTCAGGACCGCGGCCAGGGCCACGCCGGCGGCCGTCCAGATCCCGTAGGCGACCCCCAGCGGCATCCCCTCGGCCAGCGTCAGGGAGAGGAACACGAAGGCCACCAGGTAGCCGGGCACGACGGCGGCGTACCACCGCGCGTTGTCGACGGCCATCCGGAGCGAGAGCGTCGCGGCGAGCTCGAAGGAGATCGCGACGGCGAGATAGGCCCAGGCCATCAGCCGGCCCCCTCGGCGCGTGACCGGGCGCGCTGGGATCCCAGTTCGACGCACAACACCCCGGCGATGATCACCGCGATGCCCGCGATCATCAGCGGGGTCAGCGGCTCGTGGTAGATCAGGGACGACAGGCCCGCCGTCAGGGCGACGCCGGAGGCCCCCCAGATGCCGTACGCCACCCCGAGCGGCACGCCCGCCCGCAGGGTGAGGGCCAGGAAGGCGAACGCGCCCACGTACCCGACGGCCACCATCGCGTAGAGCGCGGGCGTGGTGAGCGCCCCCTTCAGTGAGAGCGAGCCCGCCACCTCGAGGGCGATCGCCGCGGCGAGGAACAGCCACTTGCCGCCCACATCAGTGTTCATCGGTCGCCGTTCCTCCAGCAAATGACGGATGTCCCGGGCCATCTGACTCGATGGTCCGGGACATCTCTCCGTGGAGCTAAGGGGAATCGAACCCCTGACCTTCTCGATGCGAACGAGACGCGCTACCAACTGCGCTATAGCCCCCCGGCACCCTCGCGGGCGACGGTGCCGCCCTCTCGAGCAGCGAGGGATACCTTACCAGCACGTCCGGGCGACCGACCAAACCGGGAGGCCGGGAGGCCTCATGAGCTCGCGGTGTGCGTGTGCATCCGCACCCCGTCGTCGTTGAAGATGCTGATCACCTGCGCCGGCCGCGCCCCGGCGGCCGACAGACTGTGCGGGATCTTGGTGTCGAACTCCGCTGCCTCACCCCGGGTCAGGATCAACTCCTGGTCGCCCAGGACCAGGCGCAACTTCCCGGACAGGACGTAGAACCACTCGTAGCCGTCGTGGACCCGGGGTTCGGGCGCGGTGCTCGCCGGCGGGTAGGTGATCTTGTAGGTGCCCACCGATGATCCCTCGGGGGCCAGGGGCGCGATCACCATCCCGTCCCGGTGGACCACGGGACGCCGCACCCTCGGGTCGACCGTCGTCGGGGCCACCAGATCGTCGAGGCTGATCCCCAACTGGCGGGTGAGCGGGAGGAGCAGCTCGAGGCTGGACTGTCGTTTGCCCGATTCGAGACGGGAGAGCGTGCTGGCCGACATGTCCGCGCGCTCGGCCAACTGGTCCAGGGTCCAGCCCTTGCTGTGGCGGTACGCCCGCAATCGCGTCCCGACCTGCCTGAGTTCCTCCGTCACACGCAACTCCTTGCCAATAGTGCAAATCTCCTTGCAGTTTACGCATACCAGGCGTGAACTGTTGTCATGCACACGAACAAGGACATCGAGGAACACTGGGACGCCATCGTGATCGGCGGCGGGGCCGCGGGGCTGTCGGCGGCGCTGATGCTGGGCCGGGCGCGCCGCCGCGTGCTCGTCGTCGACGCCGGCGAACCGCGCAACCGCTTCGCCGCACACATGCACGGCGTCCTCGGCCACGAGGGGATGGATCCGCTCGAGCTGCTCCGCCGGGGCCGCGAGGAGCTCCGCGAGTACGACGTCACGGTGCGGACGGGGTCCGTGACCGTGGTCCGCGACAGCGGGGTCGACAGTGGGGTCGACAGTGGGGTCGACAGTGGGGTCGACATCGGGGGGAACGACGTGGCCGGGGCCGGCCTCACCGTCGAGTTCGCCGACGCGGCGCCCGCGACGGCACGCGCCCTGGTCGTCGCGTCCGGACAGACCGACGAGCTGCCGGACATCCCCGGCCTGCAGGAGTTCTGGGGCACGAGCGTCCTCCACTGCCCCTACTGCCACGGCTGGGAGGTCCGCGGCCGCAGGATCGCGGTGCTGGGCACCACGGCCATGTCAGCGCATCAGGCGCAACTCGTGCGCCAGTGGACCGATGACCTGGTGTTCCTCACCGCCGGTAGCGGTGCACCCGATGCCGACGTGGCCACCCGACTGCGGGCCCGCGGCGTGCGGCTCGAGGCGACTCCCGTCGACCGGGTCCTGACCGAGAACGGGCGACTGAGCGGCGTCCGTCTGGAGGACGGACGGGAGATCGCACTCGACGCGATCTTCGCCGCACCGGCGGCGCGGCCGCACGACCGGTTCCTCGACGGGCTCGACCTGGAGCGGACCACCACCCCGATGGGCACGGCCCTGGCGGTGGATCAGTTCGGCGCGACGACCCATCCGCGCATCTGGGCGGCGGGCAACGTCGCCAACCCGGGCGCGACCGTGCCCGTGTCCATGGCCGCGGGGTCGATGGCCGGCGGGATGGTCAACATGATGCTGGTCAACGAGG
>NZ_JAALEB010000292.1:0-1024 GCF_014145165.1 Dietzia sp. Cai40
CCCGACGCGTGGCCACCCCCCGCTGTGCGTCCGGGTGGACCCTCGGTGGCTCGCGGCGCGGGCCCCGGGGGACGTGATCGAGGTCCCCGACGCACGACGGCTCAGGCGGCGGTTCACCGTGGTGTCCGCGGGGGCCGACGGCGTGCTGGCGGAGGGCGACCGCAACGCGTGGGTGCGCGACGGGACGCTGATCGACTGCGACTTCGAGCACACCCGGGTCCGCGGCATCTCCGCTGTGCCGCGCCGGATCCGCGTCCACCGAGGGGACCCGATCCTGCTCACCGTGGACATGGAACCGGTGGAGCCGCCGCGGTCCGGCGAGGAGATCCGACTGGGGTGCGCGCTCCCCGCGGTCGTGGAGGCCCTGTCGGTGGGGGACCGCGTCCTGTTCGACGACGGAGTCATCTCCGCGGAGGTCGTCGCGACCTCGATGCCGGGTCAGGAGGGTGGGCCCTGGGCCCGGCTGGAGGTGGTGCGCTGCCGCGAGGGCGGCCGATGGCTGGGGTCGGAGAAGGGCATCAACGTCCCCGGGCTGGAGGTGGACACCCCCGCACTGACCGACGAGGACCGGCAGTGCCTACGCTTCGCGTCCCGGCACGCGGACATCGTGGCGCTGTCCTTCGTGCGGACGAGGGGGGACGTCACCGACGCGGTGGAGGCGCTCCGGGCGGAGCGCGCGGAATCGGGGCGGGAGCTGGGGTTGCTGCTCAAGGTGGAGACCAGGCAGGCCTACCGCGCGCTGCCGGACCTGGTGCTGGAGGCCATGCGCCACGACCGGATCGGGGTGATGATCGCGCGCGGTGACCTCGCCGTCGAGATGGGATTCGAGTCGCTCTCGGAGATCCCGCGCAACATCACGCTGATGTGCCAGGCGGCCCGCGTTCCGGTCGTGCTGGCGACGCAGGTGCTGGAGTCGCTCGCGAAGACCGGGATGCCGTCCCGCGCGGAGATCTCCGACGCGGGCTCGGCGCAGCGGTCCGAGTGCGTGATGCTCAACAAGGGGCCCTACGTGGCGGAGGCGATC
>NZ_JAALEB010000293.1:0-2181 GCF_014145165.1 Dietzia sp. Cai40
GGCGGGGGCCTCGCCCTGCGGGCCGGTCACCGGGCGGCACCCCGGCGTGCGATGCGCGCGGCGGCGATCAGTCCGGGCACCGCCACCAGCACCGCACCGAGGAGGTACCACCAGGGGGTGAGGCCGATCGTGGTGCGGATGACGTGCAACCCGGTGACGACGACGAGGACCACCACGCCGGAGCCCGCGACCCCCCAGAGGTACGTCCGGGCCGAACCACGGGGACTGGCGCCGATCGATCGCCGCTGCCAGAAGATCACGGCGAACAGCAGCACCACGTACGGCACCATCGCCCAGTTGGAGAACATGATCGCGATGGTCCCGGCACCCATCACCACCGCGATGACGGCGGCGAACCAGGCGAAGACCCGGGCGTCGCGCGTGGAGCTGACCGGCGGGCGACCCTCGACCTCCGCCAGGAGCCGGGCGGCCTCGGCGCGATCGAGCTCGCCGGTGGCGGGGTTCTCCGTGGTCATGGCGACACCTTCCTCGTGACGGTCCCGGGAGTGTCCAACCGGGCAATGACTAGACCATAGGCAACTACTTTCCACTTTGGCAAGTAGTTTTCACCGCCCGGCCGCCGGGGGCGGTGCCGATCACCCCGGGTCCACTACACTCGCGCAGGTCATGGAATTGAAGGCAGTCAAGAAGGACCTCATCGCCAAGATCGCAGCCCCCCGCGATTCGTCGCGCGCCGATCCGGTCGACCCCTACCTGCCCAGCGCCGGGAACCACGGCTACCGGGTGACCCGGTACGAACTGGACCTCACCTACAAGATGAGCTCCAACAACCTGCGTGGCCAGGCCGTCATCACCGCCACGGCCACCGAACCGCTCGACTCGGTGCAGCTCGACCTGTCCCCCCACCTCGACGTGTCCAAGGTGTCTCTCGACCGCGGTCGGGTCGCCAGGTACAGCCGGCCGCGGGGCAAGCTCACCGTCACCCCGGCCGAGCCGATCCCCGTCGGTGCCGCGTTCACGCTCACCATCCGGTACGCGGGCAACCCGCGCCCGATCCGCGGCGCATGGGGTGAGGTCGGGTGGGAGGAACTGACCGACGGGGTCCTGGTGGCCAACCAGCCCAACGGCGCCGCCAGCTGGTTCCCGTGCGACGACCACCCGTCGTCCAAGGCCCCGTTCCGGATCCGGCTCACCACCGACTCCCCGTACCGCGCGGTCGTGACCGGTTCGCTGGTGGGCAAGAAGCGCAGCGGCAGCACCACCACCTGGGAGTTCGACCTCCCGCAGCCCACCTCCACCTACCTCGTGACGATCAACCTGGGGCAGTACGAGCACCTGGAGGTGACGGGTGGGGCGGTGCCGTTCCACGCCTACCTGCCCGCGGACCTCAAGCGGGACTTCCGGGTGGCGTTCGCCCGCCAGCTCGAGATGATCGAGGTCTTCACCGACCTGTTCGGCCCGTACCCGTTCGGTGAGTACAAGGTGGTGGTGACCGACGACGAGCTGGAGATCCCCCTCGAGGCGATGGGCATGTCCACGTTCGGCCGCAACACCGCCGAGGCGGGCACGGACGACGAGCGGCTGATCGCCCACGAACTCGCGCACCAGTGGTTCGGCAACGCCGTCACCGCCGCCGAATGGAAGCACATCTGGCTCCACGAGGGCTTCGCCTGCTACGCCGAGTGGCTGTGGACCGAGTTCTCCGGCGGCGCCGACGCGGGCAGCCACGCGCTGCGCTACTACTCCAAGCTGCAGAACTCACCCCAGGACCTGCTCCTGGCCGACCCCGGCCCCAAGGACATGTTCGACGACCGCGTCTACAAGCGCGGCGCGCTCACCCTGCACGCCCTGCGCCTGACGATCGGCGACGAGCAGTTCTTCCAGCTGCTGCGTGACTGGGTGACCAAGTACTCGGGCAGCACCGCGACCACCGACGACTTCCTGCACATGGCCGCCGACCACTCCCCCGTCGACCTGCGTCCCCTGTGGTCCGCGTGGCTGTTCTCGGAACCGCTGCCACCCACCCTCGGCATGCCCGATGACCACGCCGGCCGCCGCTGAACCGACGCCCACGGCCGGCCGCCGCGCCGCGGGTGGGATGCGGGCCCTGACGCTGGCGACGGTGTTCGCCGCCGCCTCCGGCTACCTGGTCATGCTGGTCGCCGGCCGGGCGCTGGGCCCGGCGGACTACCCCCTCTTCGCCACCTACTGGGGCGCGTT
>NZ_JAALEB010000294.1:0-1708 GCF_014145165.1 Dietzia sp. Cai40
TGCCGAGAGGGACAAGCCCCCGGCAGGACCGCAAGGAGTAGGTCATGGCAACCAAGACCGCGAAGAAGTACACCGCCGCCGAGCGCGACGCCGCCCGACCGGCCCGCGCCGCCAAGGTCGAGCAGATGCACGACGAGCTCAGCGCCGCCGTCGAAGCCCTCACCCAGACCGGCCAGTGGCAGAACTGGCTCGACTTCCTCGCCAGCTTCCACCGTTACAGCTTCAACAACACCCTGTTGATCCAGGTGCAGTGCCCCCACGCCACCCAGGTCGCCGGATTCAAGGCGTGGCAGGCCAAGGGGCGCCAGGTCCGCAAGGGCGAGAAGGCTATCCGCATCTTCGGCAAGCCGTTCCGCCTCGTCACCGACACCGACGAGACCACCGGAGAGAAGACCCGCAAGGCCGTCCCGTGCCCGCCGCCCGTGGTGTCCGTGTTCGACATCTCCCAGACCGACCCCATCGAGGGCGTCGAGCAGCCCACCGCCCCCGTCGCCCAGCTCCAGGGCGAGGACCACGCCGCCCTCTACGAGCGCATCAGCGAGTGGATGACCGGCCAGGGATGGACCGTCACCCGCGAGCAGATCCCCGGCGAGGTCAACGGCTACTGCACCGTCGACGGAACCCGCCGCATCGTCGTCGACGCCGACCTATCCGACGCCCACGCCGCCAAGACCGCCATCCACGAGGCCGCGCACGCGATCCTGCACACCGACGACGAGGGCAAGCTCACCGGCGAGCCCGACCAGGCCACCCGCGAGCTCGAAGCCGAATCCGTCGCCTACGTCGTCGCCGGACTACACGACCTCGACACCAGCACCTACAGCGTCGGCTACGTCGCCAGCTGGAGCGGGGGACAGGCCGACAAGGTCAAAGCCACCGCCGTCCGCGTCCTCGACGCCGTCCACCGCATCGCCGACGCCCTCACCCCAGACACCGAATAACCCCACCCACAACGCCCCCGCACCCACCAGGTGCGGGGGCGTTGTCGCACGTCCAGCCCGAAGAAGCCGACCCGTAACGCTTGTTCCACATGCACCGCATGTAGTACACTTGAAGCATGCCGAGAGGGACAAGCCCCCGGCACAACCGGAAGGACCACCATGACCGACAAGCCCGGAACGCTCCTCGAAGCGTTCGCCCTGACCATCGACGGCCGCGACGTGGATGCCCAGATCCGCCTCGTGCACGCCGAAGACGGCACCGAGATGCTCCACCACTACGAGGGCGACCTGCTGCGCCTGACCCACCCGGCCCGCCGCTACACCGACTGCGCGAGCATCATCACCGCCGCATCGGCCGGAGGCCGGTGCCACGCCTGCGCCGACGGCCTCCACATGGGCACCGAAAAGGCCGCGACCTACACCCGCGACCAGATCGGAACGGCAGCCAACCGCGCCGCCGACCTCATCCAGGAACACCTCGACCAGGACGGCGACAGCCTCGCCTGGAGCCTGGTCAACGTCATGGTGTCCGCGACCGACCACCTGCTCGCCAATCCCGACGCCACCCTCGCCGACATCTTCGTCGACAACTTCGGCGCCGCCCCCGACGACCCGAGCACCGTCATGGCCGAGTACGGCATGGACTAGCGCCGCCCAGAAACGCCCCCGCGCCCGCCAGGCGCGGGGGCGTTCTCGCAGGTGGCGACTACACTCAACACTTGTGCCGCGTGCATCGCATGTAGTACACTTGAGGCATGCCGAGAGGG
>NZ_JAALEB010000295.1:0-17837 GCF_014145165.1 Dietzia sp. Cai40
GACGACCTGACGGCGTTCGGACTACCCACGGAGATGACCGCGGCCACCACCGTCGAGGTGGGGATAGGGATCTGTCGGAGCATCTCCGACGGGTCCGACACCGAGACCATCCTCGATCACCTCCGCCCGCTCACCAGCGCGATCGCCGCGCAGGATCCGGAGCGCGACACCGCGGAGGTGGGCCGGGCCATCATCGATGCGAGCCGGGCCCACCTCTGCGGTTGACGCTCCCCGGTTCACCGATCCGGGTCGCCCGGACCCGGGTCGCCCGCCGGCTCAGGTCGTGTGGACGATGAGCACGTCGCAGACGGCCCGGCGGGCCGCATCCGCGGGCACCGACCCCAGGAGCCGGCCGGTCAGCGAGTTGAGGCCCTTGTTCCCCACGACGAGCAGATCCGCGTCCACCTCGTCGGCCAGCTTGATGAGCGATTCGACCGGCGCGCCCTTGACGGTGCGCGCCTCGACCGTCGACGCCCCTGCGGCGACCGCCCGGTCCTTGGCGGTCCGGACGATGTCCTCGGCCGGGTTGTCACCGCGGATCTGATAGGCGTCGTCGCCCAGCTGATCGGCGGCCTGGCTGACCGAACGCGGATCGGCGGGCACGTAGGCGCAGGCGATCACGAGGGTCGCGGACTCGTCGGCGGCAAGCGACGCGGCACGATCGACGGCCCGGTAGGACGACTCCGAGCCGTCCGTACCCACGACCACCTTCTTGTAGGCGCTCAATTCTCTTCCTCTCGTCGGCAACAAGTTCTACCCAGCGTAGTGCGCGTGGGTCCCCGCCGTGCCCGGTAAGCGCGCGACGTCACAGTGACGGGTCAGTCGATTCCCGCCTCGCGCATCCCCTTGAGCTCTTTGCGCAGCTCGGCGATCTCGTCCCGGAGCCGTCCCGCCAACTCGAACCGTAGGTCCGTTGCCGCCGACATCATCTGCTCGGTCATCTCCCCGATGAGTTTCTCGAGTTCCTTCCGTGGCCGCGCCGACTCCCCCGCCGCCCGTGCACCCACGAGCTCGGGGCGGTCCCGCGGATCGGAGGACGACTCCCCGTCCTTGTCCTCCCCGACCCTGTCGAGGATGTCGGCGATCTTGCGCCGCAGGGGCTGCGGGTCGATGCCGTGCTCGGTGTTGTACGCGACCTGCTTCTCGCGTCGACGGTCGGTCTCCTCGATGGCCTGTCGCATCGCCTCGGTGACGGAGTCCGCGTACATGTGGACCTCGCCGGAGACGTTGCGGGCCGCACGGCCGATGGTCTGGATGAGCGAGGTGGCCGACCGGAGGAAACCCTGCTTGTCGGCGTCGAGGATCGCCACCAGCGAGACCTCGGGGAGGTCGAGTCCCTCCCGGAGCAGGTTGATGCCCACCAGGACGTCGTACTCGCCGCGTCGCAGGTCGCGGAGCAGCTCCACCCGCTGCAGGGTGTCGATCTCCGAGTGCAGGTAGCGCACACGCACACCGAGTTCCAGCAGGTAGTCCGTGAGGTCCTCGGACATCTTCTTGGTCAGGGTGGTCACCAGCACCCGCTCGTCCCGATCGGCCCGGGCGCGGATCTCACCGAGGAGATCGTCGATCTGCCCCTTGGTGGGCTTGACGACGATCTTCGGGTCCACCAGCCCGGTGGGACGGATGACCTGTTCGACGAACTCGCCCCCCGTCCGTCCCATCTCGTACGCGCCGGGGGTGGCCGACAGGTACACGGTCTGACCGACCCGGTCGGAGAACTCCTCCCAGGTGAGCGGTCGGTTGTCGAGCGCTGACGGGAGCCGGAAACCGAAGTCCACGAGATTGCGCTTGCGGGAGGCGTCGCCCTCGAACATCGCGCCGATCTGGGGAACGGTCACATGGGACTCGTCGATGACCGTGAGGAAGTCCTCGGGGAAGTAGTCGATCAACGTGGCCGGGGAGCTGCCCGCTGCGCGACCGTCGATGTGCCGCGAGTAGTTCTCGATGCCGGAACAGAATCCGACCTGCTGCATCATCTCGATGTCGTACGAGGTGCGCATCCGCAGTCGTTGGGCCTCCAGGAGTTTGCCCTGGTTCTCCAGCTCCGCCAGCCGCACCTCCAGTTCCTCCTCGATCGAGGCGATGGCCCTGGCCATGCGGTCGGGTCCGGCGACGTAGTGCGTCGCGGGGAAGATCCGTACCTCGTCGACCTTCCGGACGACGTCTCCGGTCAGGGGGTGGATGTAATAGAGGGCGTCGACCTCGTCACCGAAGAACTCGATGCGCACGGCGAGCTCCTCGTAGGTGGGGATGATGTCGACCGTGTCACCCTTGGCGCGGAACGTCCCGCGTGTCATCGAGACGTCGTTGCGCTCGTACTGCACGTCCACCAGCAACCGCAGCAACCGGTCGCGTTCGACTTCCTGGCCCACGGCCAGGGAGACGGACCTGTCCAGGTAGGACTGTGGTGTGCCCAGACCGTAGATGCACGAGACCGAACTGACGACGACGACGTCGCGCCTCGACAGCAACGACGACGTCGCGGAGTGCCGGAGCCGCTCCACGTCGTCGTTGATGGACGAGTCCTTCTCGATGAAGGTGTCCGTCTGGGCGATGTACGCCTCGGGTTGGTAGTAGTCGTAGTAGGAGACGAAGTACTCGACGGCGTTGTTGGGCAGCATCTCCCGCAACTCGTTGGCCAACTGCGCGGCGAGGGTCTTGTTGGGGGCCATCACCAGGGTCGGCCGTTGGACCTGCTCGATGAGCCAGGCCGTCGTGGCGGACTTACCGGTACCGGTGGCCCCGAGCAGCACGATGTCCCGCTCTCCCCGCCCCAGCCGCTCGGTGAGCTCGGCGATCGCCGTCGGCTGGTCCCCGGACGGGACGAACTCGCTGACCACCTCGAACCGGTCGGTGGTGCGCTCGACATCCCCGATGGGACGGAACTCGGAATAGGAGAGGACGGTCGGGTCTGCGGGGATCCCGTCGTCGGGGATCTCGGTCGCGAATGCCATACCCTCAGCCTACGAGGCTCCGCACACCCCCGCCCGACAGCGATGTCCCTCGGATGTCAGAGGCGACAACTACACTGCGCCCAAGCTCGCTAACCCTATGCTGTCTCGTCTGGAGAACCCCGTGGCCTGGACCCTCAATCGTCGTCGTACCCATCGTCCCCGCCTCCGGACTGGGCCGTTCGCGACGGCGACCGCCGCGACACTCGCGGCAGGGGCGCTCACCGTCCTCTCCCCCGTCGCGGCCGCCGCGCCCTGTGACCCGTGGCCCCCGGCCGGTGGAGGCTCCGGCTCCGGCTCCGGATCCCTCGGAACACCTGCCGCAACTCCAGCCACCCCGTGGGCGACCGGGGACAGCGGCTACATCCCCGTCCTGCAGGGACGCACCACGACGGTGGAGTTACTCACCGGACCCACCAGTCCCAACAAGACGGTCGAACGCTTCGGGATCTCCGGCACCGACCTGGGAATCCTCTGGGAGAACGGCGACGCCTCCAGCCCGCAGGTGTTGATGGCTCTCGGCGACACCATGGGCGACTGCAGTCTTCCGGGAGACCAGTGGCGCAGCAACATCCTGTTCCGCTCGTCCGACCGCACCCTGTCGGACGGGATGCGTATCGACGACGCACCGATGGAGGGGCCGGGACTGGCCAAGTCCATCCTCCCCCGCTCCGGTCTGCCCGGTGAGGTCACGGTGATCCCGACCGCGGGTGTGCAGGTGGACGGCACCCAGTACCTGCGCTACATGTCAGTGGCCAGCTGGGGTGCCCCCGGCGAGTGGATCACCAACTACTCCGCACTCGCGGCCTCGGAGGACAACGGGGAGAACTGGACGCCCGTGTCGGGCACCGCGCGCACGGGCACGGGGAGTGCTCAGCTCATCCCGCCGTCCCTGGGCGCCCCGCACACGACCCATACCGCCGGTCAGATGAGCGCCTTCCTCGAGCACGACGGGTACGTCTACGAATACCTGACCCCGTCGGGCCGCAGTGGTGCCGCGACCCTCGCCCGGGTCCCCGCGGGCTCGATCGAGGACATGTCGGCCTACGAATTCTGGAACGGGACCGGGTGGGTGGCCGACCACCGGGCCACCGCCCCGGTGATCCCCGCCCGCGTGAGTGAGCTCTCCGTGTCGTGGAGCCCGCGGCTGGGGCGCTTCATCGCTCTGTACACCAACGCGAACAACGACATCGTCATGCGGCAGGCCGCGACCCCCGAGGGGCCTTGGTCGGGCGAGGACATCCTGCTGTCGTACGCCCACGTGCCCACCCTGTACGGCGCGTTCATCCACCCCTGGAGCCCGGCGGTAGAGACGGTGGGCTCGGACCTGTACTTCACCATGTCCACCTGGGACGCCTACAACGTGTTCCTCATGAAGACCGACCTGAACCGGATCCCGGCGCGGACGTTGCCGGACCCCAACGCCCGGATGCGTACCGCCGACGACAGTTGGACCCGTGACACCCCAGATCCGGCCGAGACCGGTGAGACCGTGCTCGTCGAGCGTCTCCCGATCCCGGGGGCCTGAGATGAGCCGCGCTCTATCGCGGCTGGCCGCGACGGGGCTGGCCGCGGTGACGGCGTCCGTCGCCACGCTGGCCACCACCGGGGTCGGCACCGCCACGGCCGGCCCGTGCAGCGAGATGTTCGGCAACTTCGGGTCCCTGCTCGAGAACCAGACCGGCGCCGGCATGGCGGGGGGTTCGCTGGCGTCTCTCGGTTCGGGTTCCTCCGGCTCACTCGGGTCCGCCTCGCGGGCCATGGGCTCGGCGGACCGCTCGGGCTCACTCGTGCAGCAACTGGAGACCGGGTCCCTGGGCAACGGACTCTCGGGCTCCCTGAACACGGTGACCGGATCCGTCTACGGGATGCCCCCGTGGATCACCGGGGAGGAGGGCACCGTCCCCGTCCTCCGCGGTCCCACGCAGTTCCTCCAGCTCGTCACCGGACCCACGAGTCCCACCGAGTCGATCAGCCGCTACGGGGTGGCCGGAACCGATCTCGGCATCATGTGGGACAACGGAGACCCCACCGATCCGCAAATCCTCATGGCGTTCGGCGACACCATGGGTGACTGCACCATCCCGGGTAGCCAGTGGCGGTCGAACGTCCTGTTCCGTTCCCGTGACGACGACCTGTCGGACGGAGTGACCATCGACTCAGCGGCGACCGGTCCCGACGGTCTGGCCAAGTCCCTCGTTCCCCGTTCGGGGCTACCCGGGGAGGTCACGATCATCCCGACCGCGGGCATCTCGGTGGAGGGGGTCCAGTACCTGCGCTTCATGTCGGTCGCCAACTGGGGTCAACCGGGTTCGTGGACCACCAACTACTCGGGGTTGGCCTACTCCACGGACAACGGCGAGAACTGGACCGTCGTACCCACTCTGGCCCGGCCGATCACCTCTGCGGTCCCGGTCGGCGAGGGTGCACCCCCCGTGGACGCCGCCTGGCGGGACTCGCAGATGAGCTCCTATCTCAAGGCCGACGATCACCTCTATGAGTACCTCACTCCGTCAGGGCGCCAGGGTGCCGCGATCCTCGCCCGCGTACCGCTCGCCGGATCGCCGTCGGCGGAGGACCTCGACGGCACCGACGGAGCCCCGCCCGCCGCGGGGGTCCTCGATCCGGCCGCCTACCGGTACTGGGACGGCACGGACTGGGTCGTCGACCCGGGGAACGCCGAGCAGGTGTTGCCCCGCCCGGCCAGCGAACTCTCCGTGATGTGGAACAACTATCTGGGCAAGTACACCGCGATGTACTCCCAGGGCTTCAACTCCGTCGTGCTCCGCACCGCGGACCGGCCGGAGGGCCCCTGGACGGGGCCCACAGTCCTCGTGGACTACTCCATGCTCCCCGGCGTCTACGGCGCGTTCATGCATCCGTGGGCCCAGGGTGACGATCTGTATTACCTGGTCACCACGTGGAACGCCTACAATGTGTTCCTCGTGCGCACCAGTCTGTCCGAGGTCTTCCCGAGCACCCTCCGCAGAGCCGCGGCCCCCGCCGGGCCCGCCACCTCCGAGGTGATCAGGCACGTCCCGGTGTCGGAACTCGTCGACGGTGCGGTCCCGACGGAGTGACCGCGGCGGCGTGAACAGGGAGAGGTGAGCAGGGCGGGGTGAGCGCGCCGGGTGACCGCTCAGCGGTCCGACGCCTCACAGAGGGTCCGCTCCCACTCCCGGGTCTCCTCGCGGTCGGCCCGGCGGAGGATCTCCGAGTACTCCACCCGCGCGCTCGGATCCGAACCGATGGCCTCTGCCATCAGCAGGGCGAACTCGTGTTCCGGATCGTCCTCGGCGAGGATCGACACCTCGAGTGGCCGGGCGGGGTCACACCAGTGCAGGAGAGGACGTTCGGCGGAGCGGTCACGGACGTATCCCGCACCGGTCAGGAGCGCCAGCGCACGCTCCACGGTCGCCTCGTTGGGCACCGTCACCTGCAGGTCCACGATGTCCGGCGCATCGAGACCGTCGACCGCGGTGGGGCCCACGTGATCGATGCGGGTCGCGACGTCCCCCAGCACGTGACGCAACCTCGCCGTCGCCCTCGCCGCCTCCGCCGCCCATTCCGGCCGGAACGGCACCACTGTCCGGTCCCCCACCACAGGTGTGCCCGTCCGCAGGTTGTGCTCGAAGGGCCGCAACCGTAGCTCGACGAGCATCCGGACGATCTCCCGAACCGGTTCGCGGTCGCCGGAGTTGTCGATCAGGACATCGGCTTCCGCCCGACGGGCCTCGTCCGTCGCCTGACGGGACATACGCGCGCGGGCGTCGTCCTCCGGCATACCCCGCTGCTCCACCAGTCGCCGGAGTCGGATCTCCGCCGGGGTGTCCACCACGATCACCAGGTGGTAGGCGGGAGTCATCCCGCCCTCCACCAACAGGGGCATGTCGTGGACGACGATCGCGTCCTCGGGCGCCGAACCGAAGAGTTCGGCAGTGCGCTCCCCGATCAGCGGATGGGTGATCGCGTTGAGTGCGGCGGTCCGCTCCGCGTCGACGAAGGCACGAGCGGCGAGCGCGGCCCGATCGAGAGCGCCGTCCGGCCCCACGATGTCGTCGCCGAACTCGGCGACGAGCATCGCCAGACCCGGGGTGCCCGGTTCGACGATCTCCCTCGCGATCCGGTCCGCGTCGACGATGACCGCACCGGCCTCCGCGAGCACTGCCGTCACCGTCGACTTGCCGGCTCCGATTCCACCGGTCAGACCCACCATCAGCATGGGTCGAAGTCTAGGTGACCGGGGTCTGCCCCGGCCGCCGTGGCATCTCCCCCGGCACAAATAGACCACGGCCCCGGTCGGCGACCCACCGTGGTGGGACGACCGTCCGGGGCCGTGGTCCGGGCCGTCAGGCGCCCGTGGCGCCGTCAGACCGCGAGGTCACTCACCGCCGGCGAGCTTCGCCCGCAGGGCGGCCAGCTGCTCGTCGGACGCCAGCGAACCACCGGTCGACTCGGCCGGGCTGCTGGTCTCCGCAGCAGCGGGACGGGACGACGACGGGGCGGACTCGGACGAGTAGTTGGTCGGCGCGGCCTCCGCGGCCTCCGCGGCAGCAGCGCGACCCTTCTCGATCTGACCGGTGTGCATCTTGTGACGACGCTCGGCCTCCGCGTAACGGTTCTCCCACTCCTCACGCTGCTTCTCGAAGCCCTCGAGCCATTCGTTGGTCTCGGGATCGAAGCCCTCGGGGAAGATGTAGTTGCCGGCCTCGTCGTAGCTGTCGGCCATGCCGTACTTCGACGGGTCGAACTCCTCCGTGTAGTCCTCGTCCGCCTGCTTGAGCGAGAGCGAGATACGGCGACGGTCGAGATCGATGTCGATGACCTTGACCATGGCGTCGTCGTTGACCGTGACGACCTGGTCCGGGACCTCGACGTGGCGCTCGGCCAGCTCGGAGATGTGGACGAGGCCCTCGATGCCCTCGTCGACACGCACGAACGCGCCGAACGGGACGAGCTTGGTGACCTTGCCCGGCACGATCTGACCGATCGCGTGGGTCCGGGCGAAGTGCCGCCACGGATCCTCCTGGGTGGCCTTGAGCGACAGCGAGACGCGCTCGCGGTCCAGGTCGACGTCGAGGACCTCGACGGTGACCTCCTGGCCCACCTCGACGACCTCGGACGGGTGATCGATGTGCTTCCAGGACAGCTCGGACACGTGGACGAGACCGTCGACTCCGCCGAGGTCGACGAACGCACCGAAGTTGACGATCGAGGACACGACGCCCTTGCGGACCTGGCCCTTCTGCAGCTGGTGCAGGAACTCCGAGCGGACCGCGGACTGGGTCTGCTCGAGCCACGCACGGCGCGAGAGCACGACGTTGTTGCGGTTCTTGTCCAGCTCGATGATCTTGGCCTCGAGCTCCTGGCCCACGTAGGGCAAGAGGTCGCGGACGCGGCGCATCTCCACCAGGGAGGCCGGGAGGAAGCCACGCAGGCCGATGTCGAGGATGAGGCCACCCTTGACGACCTCGATGACGGTGCCCTTGACGGCCTCGTCCTTCTCCTTGAGCTCCTCGATCGTGCCCCAGGCGCGCTCGTACTGGGCGCGCTTCTTGGACAGGATCAGACGGCCGTCCTTGTCCTCCTTGGTCAGGACCAGGGCCTCGACCTCGTCGCCCACCTCGACGACCTCACCGGGGTCGACATCGTGCTTGATGGAAAGTTCGCGCGAGGGGATGACACCCTCGGTCTTGTATCCGATGTCGAGCAGGACCTCGTCGCGGTCGACCTTGACGATCGTGCCCTCGACGATGTCGCCATCGTTGAAGTACTTGATCGTGGCGTCGATGGCGGCGAGGAAATCCTCCGCGGAGCCGATGTCGTTGACGGCTACCTGCGGCGAGGTGGTTTTGGTGGTCATAGGGTGGGGTGCTCCGGAGTGGATAGGAATCGTAGGTGGACAGATGTTCGCGAGCGTGTACGCACGCGACGGTCAACTGTACTCTGCCAGCGTGACGTCCACAAACCCCCCCGACCACGGCGAGTCCGTCCGCGCCTCCCGCACGTGGTGGGACACCGAAGCGGTCGAGTACCACGACGAACACGGCGACTTCCTCGGTGCCCACTCCCCCGACGGTGAGTTCGTCTGGTGTCCCGAGGGCCTGCACGAGGGCGACTGGAATCTCCTGGGTGACGTCACGGGCCGCGACGTCCTGGAGATCGGGTGCGGTTCCGCACCGTGCTCCCGGTGGATCGCCGGCCGCGGGGCCCGCGCCGTCGCCGTCGACCTCTCCGCCGGGATGCTCCGCGTGGGTGCCGAGGCCGCGAGCAGGTCGACGGGTCCGGCAGCCGGAGTGCCGCTGATCCAGGCCGATGCCGGCCGCCTGCCGTTCGCCGCCGACAGCTTCGACGTCGCGTTCTCCGCGTTCGGGGCGATCCCCTTCGTGGCGGACACCGCCGGGGTCATGGCGGAGGCCGCACGCGTGCTCCGACCCGGCGGACGGTTCGTCTTCTCCGTCAACCACCCGATGCGGTGGATCTTCCGTGACGATCCGGGGCCCGAGGGGCTGGTGGCCGCGTTCCCGTATTTCGACCGCACGCCCTACACCGAGTACGACGAGGAGGGCGACCTCACCTACGTCGAGCACCACCGCACGGCTGGTGACCGGATCCGGGAACTGGTCGGTGCCGGGTTCGTGGTCCGGGACCTGATCGAGCCCGAGTGGCCGGAATGGCTGGACCGTGAATGGGGGCAGTGGAGCCCGCTGCGCGGCAGCATCTTCCCCGGCACCGCGATCTTCGTGGCCACTCTCCCCTGACCGCCGGCGACACGACCGTGGGGCCGGCTACAGGATCTTGGACAGGAAGTCCTGCGTCCGTTGGTGCCGGGGCGCCCCGAGTACCTCGGACGGGTGGCCGGCCTCGACCACTACTCCGTCGTCCATGAAGGCGATCGTGTCGGCGACCTCCCGGGCGAAGCCCATCTCGTGGGTGACCACGATCATGGTCATCCCGGCGTCCGCGAGATCCCGCATGACGCCCAGGACCTCACCGACCAGCTCGGGGTCCAGCGCGGAGGTGGGCTCGTCGAACAGCATGAGCTTGGGCTCCATCGCCAGCGCGCGGGCGATCGCCACCCGCTGCTGCTGACCACCGGACAGCTGCGCCGGGTAGGCGTCCGCCTTCGCCGAGAGCCCGACCTTCTCCAGCAGGACCCTGGCCCGCTCAGAGGCCTCGGCCCTCGACTCGCCCTTGACCAGCATGGGCGCCTCGATGACGTTCTCCAGGGCGGTGCGGTGCAGGAACAGGTTGAAGTGCTGGAACACCATCCCGATGTCCCGGCGTTGCCTGGCCGCGTGCCGGGGCGAGATCTCGTAGAGCTTGTCGCCCTTCTCCCGGTACCCCACCAGGTCGCCGTCGACGTACAACCGACCGGCATCGACACGCTCGAGGTGGTTGATGCACCGGAGGAAGGTGGACTTGCCGGACCCGGACGGGCCGACCAGGCACAGCACCTCCCCGGCGGCCACCTCGATGTCGATGCCCTTGAGCACCCTCAGCGAGCCGAAGCTCTTGCAGACCTGCTCGGCCCTGACCATCGGAGTCATGGCATTCCTCCCGACTGGTCGGTCCCTCTGGCCGCGGCGAGCCCGGAGGGGGTGAGGCCGTCCGCCTCTGCCAGCGCCCGCAACTGCTTCGCCGTGAGCTGGCGGGTGGCGCCGCGGGAGAACTTCTTCTCCAGGAAGTGCTGCCCCACCATGAGCACACTGGTGATCACCAGGTACCAGGTGGCCGCGACCAGCAGCAGCGGGATCGGCTGGAAATTGACCCCGGAGATGTCGCGGGCCTGACCGTAGAGCTCGCCGGAGAACGGGATGGCCACGACGAGTGAGGTGGTCTTGAGCATCGAGATCAACTCGTTGCCGGTCGGCGGGATGATCACCCGCATGGCCTGCGGAAGGATCGTCCGGCGCATCGTCTGTCCCCACGACATGCCGAGCGCGGTGGAGGCCTCGGCCTGGCCCTCCGGAACGGACGAGATACCCGCCCGCACGATCTCGGCCATGTAGGCGGCCTCGTTCATGGCCAGACCCACCACCGCCAGCCAGAACGCCGAGTACAACACCATCGTGTCGTCGAAGCGCACGATCTGGAAGTCGGTGAAGGGGATGCCGAACTGGACCTGCCGGTACAGCGTGAAGATCAGGCCCCAGAACAGCAGCTGGACGTAGATGGGTGTTCCGCGGAAGATCCACAGGTACACCCAGGCCACGGCCTTGAGCACCGGGTTGCTGCTCATCCGCATCACCGAGAGGATGACCCCCAGGATGACGGCGAGGATCATCGACAGCACCGTCAGCGCGATGGTGTAGAACACCGCCATGCCGAACCGGGTGTCGAACAGGTAGCGGCCGTAGGTGCCCCAGCCGTAGGCCGGGTTGGTCGCGGCGCCCCAGATGAACAGGAACACCAGGACCAGGACGATAGTCGCCGAGACCCACCGCCACGGGTGCCGGAGCGGCACCGCCTCGATGGGGTCAGGAGCGTCTCGGGGGGCCGAGGCGCGGTTCTGCGCGGTGCTCACCGACCGGTTCAGCCCTTCCGGATCTCGGCGTCGTCGATCAACCCGTCCTCGAGGCCCCAGTTCTGGGCGATCTTCTCGAAGTCACCGGTCTCGATGAGCTTGTCGGCTGCGGCCTCGAGCGCGGCGGCCAGTTCGGACCCCTTGCGCACGGGCCAACCGTAGGGGGCGGAGTCGAAGACGTCCCCGGCCAGCTGCATCTTGCCCTCGGACTGCTTGACGGCGTACGCCGAGATGGGCGAGTCGGCGGACATGGCGTCGACCTTGCCGAGCGCCACGGCGGTGGAGGCCTCGTCCTGGGAATCGAACTGGACCTTCTCGATCGGGGGATTGCCGGCGGCGACGCACGCCTCGCTGCGGGCGGGCACGTCCTCCTGGTCGGAGACCGTGGTGCGCTGGACCGCCACGCTCAGGCCGCACGCGTCGTCGGGGTCGACGTCGGTGCCCGCCGCCGATGCCCACTGGATGCCGGCCTCGAAGTAGGTGACGAAGTCGACGGTCTGCAGCCGCTCGTCGTTGACGGTGAACGACGAGGCGCCCATGTCCATGGTGCCGCCCTCGATGGCGGGGATGATCTTCTCGAAGTCGGACTCGCGGAACTCCGCACGCAATCCCATGAGCTGGGCGGCGGCGGTCATCACGTCGATGTCGAAGCCGACGATCTCGCCCCGCTCGTTCTTGAACTCGTTGGGCGCGTACGGCGGGTTGGTGCCGATCACCAGCACGCCCTTCTCGCGGATCTCGGCCGGTACGAGGGCGGCGATCTCGTCGTCCGTCTCGAGCGAGACCTCCTGCCTCGGCTCTCCCGAGTCCTCGGGACCCTCGGTGTTGGTGGTGCAGCCGGTGAGCGTGAGGGCCGCTGTGGCGGTCAGTGCCAGTGCGGCACGGAGGCCGCGCCGTGAGGTGAGGGTCATGTGCGTGCCCTTTCAGGCGTCGGGTAGCCGAATCTGCAATGAACCTAGGGCATACGTCGAGCACCACAAAACGCACCGCCCGCTTTTGGCGTCAGTGGTTACCCACTGGTTACTCAGTGGGCCGCGGAGTCCCAGTCGGGCCCCGTGCCCGTGGAGACGTCCAGCGGGACGTTGAGTTCGATGGCGGAGTACATCCGGTCGACGACGAGCTCGCGGACCTCCTCGAGTTCGCCCTTCGCCACCTCGAGCACCAGTTCGTCGTGGACCTGGAGCAACAGACGGCTCTGCAGCCCCCGCTCGTCGAGGTCGGCGTCCACCTTGAGCATCGCCGCCTTGATGATGTCCGCGGCGGTGCCCTGGATGGGGGCGTTGAGGGCCGCACGCTCGGCGTTCTCGCGCTTGAGCCGGTTGTCCGAGTTGAGCTCGGGCAGGTAGCGCCGACGACCGAACAGCGTCTCGGTGTAGCCGTCACGTCGGGCCTGGTCCACCACCGCGTGCAGGTAGTCGCGGACTCCCCCGAAGCGGGAGAAGTACGCGTCCATCTGCTCGCGGGCCTCGGTCTGGCTGATGCCGAGCTGCGCGGCCAACCCGAACGCGCTGAGCCCGTAGGCGAGCCCGTAGCTCATGGCCTTGACCCTGCGCCGGAGCTCGGGGGTGACCTGGTCGATCGGCACCCCGAACGCCCGGGAGCCGACGAAGGAGTGCAGGTCCTCGCCGGTCCGGAACGCCTCGATCAGTCCTTCGTCACCGGACAGGTGCGCCATCACGCGCATCTCGATCTGGCTGTAGTCGGCCGTGAGCAGGCAGTCGTAGCCCTCGCCCACGACGAACGACTTGCGGATCCGTCGGCCGTCCTCGGTGCGGACCGGGATGTTCTGCAGGTTCGGATCGGTGGAGGACAACCGCCCGGTCGCGGCGACCGTCTGGTTGAACGTGGTGTGGATGCGCCCGTCGTCCCCGATGGACTTGATCAGCCCCTCGACGGTGGTGCGCATCTTGGTCGCCTCGCGGTGCAGCAGCAGTGCCTCGAGGAAGGCCCGTCCCGGGGTGTCCCCGGTTTCTTTGGAGAGAAGCTCCTCCAGCGCCTTGGCGTCGGTGGTGTACCCCGTCTTGGTCTTCTTGGTCTTGGGCATGCCCAGGGTGTCGAACAGCACCACCTGGAGCTGCTTGGGCGAACCGAGGTTGATCTGCTCGCCCCCGATCGCGGCGTAGGCCGCCTCTGCCGCGTCACGCCCACGGTCGGCGAACCCGTCGCGGAGGTCGTCCAGGGCCGACGAGTCGACCGCGATTCCGATCGACTCCATCCGCGCGAGCACCGGCACGAGCGGCAGTTCCATATCCGCGAGCAGCTGCGCACCGTGCACCTGCTCCAGCTCCACGTCGAGGCGCTCGGCGAGGTCGATCACGGCCCGGGCGCGGGTCGCCGCCGAGTTGGCCGCCTGCTGCTCGGCCTCGGACTCGTTGACCTCATCCAGCAGCGACAGTTGTTTCTCCGCCGCCTCGGGCTCCGGGAGCTCACGCTGCAGGTGGCGCTGGAACAACTCCGCCAGGCCGTAGCTGCGCTGACCGGGACGGACGAGATAGGCGGCGAGTGCCACATCCAGCGTCACACCGCCCAGGCGGAGGTCCCGGCCCATCAGGGCGTGGGTCGCGGCCTTGGCATCGTGTACCGCCTTCGACACCGCGTCGTCGGCCAACCACGCCTGTAGAGCCTGGTCGTCGGCGGGGCCGATCCGTGCGAGGTCGATATGTCCGGAGGCTCCGCCCGCCGCCGCCACGGTGACCGACTGCGCGTCCCCCGCGCCCGGTCGTGAGGGACCGACAACGACGAGGCCGTGCCGACTCCCGGCCGGCGCGTGGGCCGCCAGCCAGTCCGAGACCTCGCCCGCCCGCAGGACCGCGGCCTGCTCGATCTCGATCTCCGGCACCGGCTCGGGTGCGCCTTCCGGGAGGAACGCGGAGAGGAACCGGTCGCGGGCCTGGGGACCGAACTCCAGCCGGTCGAACAGGGCGTTGACGTCCGCCCGTTCGGGCAGGCGCCTCGTGAGTTCATCGATCTGGACGCCGAGGTCGAGGTCCCGGGTGAGTTCGGTGATACGGCGGTTGAGCTGCACCTGCGGGAGGTGCTCGCGGAAGCTCTCCCCCACCTTGCCCTTGACCTCGTCCGCGTGCGCGATCAGTTCCGACAGGCTGCCGTACTGGACGATCCACTTCGCCGCCGTCTTGTCGCCAACCTTGGGCACACCGGGGAGGTTGTCGGAGGTGTCGCCCCGCAGCGCGGCGACGTCCGGGTACTGAGCGGGGGTCACCCCGTATTTGGCCTCCACCGCCTCGGGGGTGAAGCGGGCGAGCTCCGAGACTCCCTTGACCGGGTAGAGGACGGTCACCGCGTCGGAGACCAGCTGCAGCGCGTCGCGGTCCCCCGTGCAGATGAGTGTGTCGGCCCCTGCCGCCTGGGTGGCCAGGGTCGCGATGATGTCGTCGGCCTCGTGGCCCTCCAGGGACAGGGTGCGGACCCCGAGTGCCACCAGCGCCTCCTGGATCAGCTCGACCTGTCCCTTGAACTCCTCGGGGGCAGCCGAGCGCGTCGACTTGTACTCCGGGTACTCGGCCGTCCGGTGCAGGGTCGCCCGGGAGACGTCGAACGCCACCGCCAGGTGGGTGGGCTCCTCGGTGGTGACCAGGTTGGCGACCATCGACAGGAATCCGTAGACCGCGTTGGTGTGCTGCCCGGAGGCCGTGGAGAAGTTCTCCGCGGGAAGCGCGTAGAACGCGCGGAAGGCCAGCGAGTGCCCGTCGAGGAGCAACAGACGGGTGGGCCCGTGTGCCTCGGCGGCGTCGGTGGACGCGGTGGTGGCGGCGGAACTGGCTTCGGCGGTCTGGCTCGTGGTGCTCACACGGCCACTCTAGGGCGGGCGTCGGACAGCCGCTCACCGGTCGTCGGTTAGACTTTCCGACCAGCGGGTCGCCGCGTTCGCCCCCGTAGCCCAATTGGCAGAGGCAACGGATTCAAAACCCGTCCAGTGTCGGTTCGAGTCCGACCGGGGGCACTTCCACGCCGCGCAGTCACCACATCTCCACGCAGATAGCGGCTTCACCGCCGGAGGAGCCCCTTCCGGATCGGCCTTGAGGTCACCCTGCTGTCGACCGGCGTCGACTTCCCTCTTCGATAGTCAACTCGGCCCGTGCCGCACTCCGGGCGCACCCGAGACCTCTCCTTTCCCGTCGATTGCAGGAACCAGAAGCCCGTGCATATACTTGCTTGCTGCAAGCAATTTAATCGAGACCGGGGAGGTCAGGGTGGCGATTGACGCCGAACAGGGAGGCAAGCTCGTCATGGACCTGTCCCGCGTGGTCAAACTGCTACGCGCGGTCAATGTCTCGGTCCCGCGGTTCCACGAGTCCCTGGAGCAGTCCGCCCACCCCTTGCTGTTCGCCATCCATGACGAACCCGCCCGAGTCACGAACCTGGCAGACCGTCTCCACACCGATATCTCGGTGGTGAGCCGTCAGGTCCGCCACCTCGAGACCCTCGGTCTGGTCGCCAAGGTCCCCGACCCGGATGACGGGCGCGCGAGCGTCGTCACCCTCACGTCCGAGGGAAGCGACCTCGTCACCCGCGTGTTCGCCGGACGGGGCCAGTGGATGGCCGACGTCCTGGCCGACTGGACCCCCGAACAGGCGGCCTCACTCGACGAGGGACTGGCACGCCTCGCGGAGTCACTGCGCACCGAACTCGACGCCCTCACGTCCGCCAAGGAGAACTGATGACCGACCGCTCGCCCGTCACGACCCAGGCCGGTGAGGACGGCGAGTTCTCTCATCGTCAGATCCTGGTGATCCTCGCCGGCCTCATGTCGGCGATGTTCCTCGCGAGCCTGGACCAGACCATCGTGTCGACCGCCATCCGGACCATCGCCGACGATCTGCAGGGCCTGGACGCGCAGGCGTGGGTGACCACCGCGTACCTCATGACCTCGACCATCTCGACGCCGCTGTACGGCAAGCTCTCGGACATCTACGGGCGCAAACCGTTCTTCGTCATCGGCATCGTGATCTTCGTGTTCGGCTCCCTGCTGTGCACGCTCGCCGACTCGATGTACACGCTCGCGCTGTACCGCGGGATCCAGGGACTGGGCGCCGGCGCCCTGATGTCGCTCTCCCTGGCGATCATCGGCGACATCATCCCGCCGCGCGACCGTGCCAAGTACCAGGGCTACATGCTCGCGGTGTTCGCCTCGTCCTCGGTCATCGGTCCGGTGGTCGGCGGCTTCTTCGCCGGCGTGGAGACGATCTTCGGCATCGACGGCTGGCGCTGGATCTTCCTCATGAACGTCCCCATCGGCGCTCTCGCGCTGACGATGGTGCTGCTCACCCTCAACGTCAAGAACGTCCGCGTGGACCACCGGGTGGACTGGGCGGGCGCGGCCGCGATCGTCGTCGGGCTGGTGCCGCTCCTGCTGGTGGCCGAACAGGGCAACACCTGGGGCTGGGGCTCACCGGCCGCACTGGCCTGCTACGTCGTGGGCCTGGGCGGGATCGGCCTGTTCCTCATCGTCGAGGCCCGGGCCGGCGACCAGGCTCTCATCCCCCTGCGGCTGTTCCGCGACCGCACCTTCTCGATCGTCACCGCCGGCGGGGTGATCGTGGGAATGGCCATGTTCGGCGGGATGATGACCCTGCCTCTGTACATGCAGATCGTGCACGGCGCCGATCCCATGGAATCCGGCCTCATGATGCTGCCGCTGGTGGCGGGCATGATGGGCGCCTCGATCGTGTCGGGCCAGCTCATCTCCAGGACCGGCCGGGTACGCGAGTTCCCGATCCTCGGCACCGCCATCTCGGCCGTCGGGCTGTTCCTGCTGTGGACCATCGACGCCGACACTTCGCTGACCCTGGTCATGGCCTACATGCTGGTGCTGGGAATCGGCCTGGGCAACTGCATGCAGCCGCTGACACTGATCGTGCAGAACGCCGTGAGTCCGCGCGAGATCGGCGTGGCCACCGCGTCCGCGACCTTCTTCCGCCAGCTCGGCGGCACCGCCGGGGTGGCCGTGTTCCTGTCGATCCTCTTCAGCCGGGTCGGGGGTTCCATCACCAGCGAGCTGGAGCTGGCGGGCGCAGACGGCAGCCTCGCCCGCGGTGTGCAGGAGGGCCTGGCCGACCCGGTGCTGCGCGCCGACCCGGAGGCTCTCGGGATCGTGCAGGCCCTCGCCGACCCGGCATCGGGCGCGGGCGCGCTCGAGACGGTCACCAAGGACTCGTCCGTCATCAACCGCCTGCCCGAGCTGGTGGCCTACCCCTTCGAACAGGGCTACGCGCTGAGCATGTCGGAGATCTACCTGGTCGCCGGAATCCTCGCCGTCGTCGCCTCGGTGGTCCTGGCCTTCCTGCCACCGATCGTGCTCCGGACCGGCTCGGCCCAGGCCGAGGCCGCCCGCGAGGCCG